>JAGOUF010000297.1 GCA_018061385.1 Chitinophagaceae bacterium
GCTACCAAATATACAATTTGGTCCTTTTGATTGTACAGGACTTTCAACAATTTCATTAACTGCAGATTTTAAAGGAATTGGTGCTAAAATGCCCAATAATGTTAGAATTTATTGGAGTAATGATAATGTAACCTACAATTTGGTTAATGTTGTTACAACTATTACAACCTCTTTTACAACAAGAACATTCTCATTAGGATCTGGTGCAAACAATTCTTCATCCATTTATATACGTATTGTTGGTTACAATGCAGGTGCTTCACCCACTTCTTCAGATGGTGTAATGTTGTTAGATAACTTTACTATAAGAGCAACAACCATAACCACTTCTATGAGCTTATTAAATACAACCAACTATGGTGCAGGTTTGTCTAGTGGAGGTGCATTGGTTGCTGAAATACCTAGTTTTACAATTAATGATGCCGCAGCAGTAGTGAATTTAGTTAGTGATTTTACTTTAAATGGAAGAATTACTTTAACCAATGGTGAATTAAGTTTAGGCAATCACACTTTAACCATTCAAAATAGTACTACAGCTCCATTTGCAAGAACCAATGGTACACTTACTGTTAATGCCAATTCAATAATTGTTTTTGGTACTAATACAATCAATATTAGTTTGCCTAATAATTTGTTTACAGCAAGTCCGGCTAACTTATCTTCTTTGGTAGTAAAGATTGGAATTGGAAACACTGTTTCATTGAACAATAATCCTCTTATTTTAGCAGGTAATTTAGATGTTACTTCAGGAACCTTTACAGTAAACAACGCAAGTGGAACAATAGTAGTTGCTGGAAATGCAAATGTTTCTGGCACTATAAACTGTACTGTTGCGTCAGGTTTAATACAAGTTTTAGGAAACTTAAATTTAACAGGAGCAACAATTGGTTTAACAAATACAACTGCAGTTTTGGAAGTTGTTGGAAATATTACAGGCACTGGTACTCAAACAACAGGAAGTACAGGTAGAATTAGACTAACAGGATCGGGGACTACTATTGCTAATACAGTTACTTATGATAATGTTGAAATAAATAGTTTAGGAAATGTTTCTTTAACCGGCAACACAACTTTAACTGGACTATTAACCTTAACTGCTGGTAATTTAAGTGTGGGTGCTGGTAACACTCTAACATTGACAACATTGACTGCTCAAATAACAAAAACAAGTGGATTTATTTTAATGAATGCTACTTCGAATCTTGTATTGGGAAATGGATCAGACAACAATAGTGTCACGATTCCTGCATCTACATTTGTTACACCTACAACATTTGCCAATTTAACTATAAATAGAGGAACAGGAACAATTTCGTTAGGCAATAACCCAATTACATTAACTGGAGACTTAACAGTTCAATCTGGTATTTTTACTGTAAACAATGCAAGTGGAACAGTGACTGTTCTTGGCAATGCATTTGTTTCTGGAAACTTAAATTGCAGTGTTTCATTAGCATCGATTACAATAAATGGCAATTTAAATTTAACAGCAGGAACAATTGGTTTAACAAACACAAATGCTACCATCAGTGTAAATGGAAATGTAACTGGTACAGGTTCTCAAACTGTATCAAGCGTTGGAAGATTATTGATGATTGGAAATGGTACAACACTATCAAGTAATGTGATTTATGATAATGTAGAAATTAACTCTGCAGGAAATGTAAGTTTAACGGGTAATAGCATTTTTAATGGTGTTATTACTTTAACAACAGGAAATCTTGTTGTAGGTAATAATACACTTGAATTTAGAACAGCAGGTAATCAACTTGCAAGAACTGCTGGTTTTTTAACACTTAGTGTAGGATCAAGTTTTAATTTTACAACTGGAGCTAGTTTTACGATCCCCAACAATACTTTTAATGGCAGTACTACAATTGCTTCTATTAGAGTTGCAAGAGCAGAAACTGGGGCAAGTGCAAGAAGCCTAACTTGGGGTATAAACCCATTAAGTGTTACTGGAAATATTGATATAATTTCTGGAACGGCTGCAACAACTTTTATAGTATCAAGTTCTGGCAATATTACTACAAATGGAAATTTAAATTTTTCATCAGGCGGTGGTATATCAACACTAACAACTACGGGAAACTTAACCATCAATGGGCATATTAATCTACTATCTGGAGCAGCAAGACAAAATGGTGGTGGCAGAATAATAATGACTGGCAATGCTGGTGTTGCCAATATTGCAGGTATACAACTCTACACAAATGTTGAACTAAATAGTGCCAATAACTTTAGCTTAACAGGAAGTGCAATACTAGCTGGGGCACTTACTTTAACCAATGGTATTTTACAAGTTGGAAGCAACAGTCTTACTTTTCACACAAGCAATACACCAATAGTAAAAACGGGTGGTACAATTTCACTTTCAAGTAATTCTAGTTTAGCATTTGGCATTACAGGAAGTGCTGCAGGTAACGCATTTACCATTCCAAATAACTCATTTACTTCAGCACCAACGTTTAGTAATTTTTCAATGAATAGAACCAATACTTTAACATTGAACAATCAAAATTTTTCTGTTACTGGATTATTTAATCTTGAAGCAGGTAGATTGATTTTACCCAACAACTATTTATTTACTCTAAAGTCAACTTCAATCACCAATACAGCTTTAGTTGCACCAATGGGAGCCACTTCATCTATTTTATACAATACAGGTGCAGCATTTAAAATTGAAAGGTTTGTTCAAAACACTGGTGGTGTTAGAGCTTATAGAGATATTGCTCCTGCAATAAACTCTGGTTCTACTACAATTTTTGATAATTGGCAAGAAGGTGGAACAACAGGATTAGAAAATGGTATTAATTATGGATCACAAATTACTGGTGTAGCTGGAGTTTCGCCAGGAGGTGTAGATGTTACTACTGGCTTAGATAGAACACAAACTGGTTCTGCAAGTTTATTTACCAATTCAATAAGTACAATTAATGGCAATTCAAGTTGGATAACATATACCTCAACGAATCAAACAAATGATACATTGTCTGCTTTTAAAGGTTATAGAATTTTTATTAGGGGAAACAGAAATCACAATTTATATCAATCGCCACAACCAAGTACACTAAGTTCAGCAGTTATATTAAGATCAACTGGTAAAATTGTTACTGGAGATGTAGTTTTTACTACTAGTAGCGTTACTGCCAATGGTGCAAGTAACACAAACATTCGACTTAATTCTGGAAGCACAACAGGCTATACAATGATTGGAAATCCATATCAATGTATTGTTGACTGGAATGCACTTTTTACAGATGCATCTACTTCTAATATATCAGCCACATATACAATTACAGATCCAAATGTTGGAACTACTGGTGGTTATGCAACATACAATCAAGTAAGTGGTATATCAGTTCCTATGAGTTCTGCAATTAGTAGATATATACAACCTGGACAAGCATTCTTTATTCAAAACAATGCCTCTACAAATCCTTCAATTACATTTAAAGAGTCACATAAATCAACCAACACAAGCAATTTTACCAACACATTTAGAACTGCAAATCAAGGCAACTTGGATAAAATGTTCATCAATCTAAAAAGAAATATTGCAAATGTTGGTTATAAAATTGTAGACGTTGTGGCAGTTGTGTATTCAGAAACTTTTAGCAATTCATTGGCACAAGACGACTCTTATAAAATTTCAAATTCAGCGGATAATTTGAGTATTTATAGCAATAGTGCAAACCTAGTAATTGAAGGAAGAACAGCTCTGTCTGTTCAAGATACCATTTGGCTAAACTTGGCACAAACTGGCAATAACATTAACTATCAGTTGAATTTTCAATCTTCATTTATAACAAATACCGCACTCAATGCTTTTTTAATTGATCAATACCTGTCAACAGAAACAGCATTGAATTTAAACGATGAAAAAAATTACAATTTCACTACTACTACCAATATCAATACTTTCAACAATCGTTTCTATATTGTTTTTAGAAACAACAATACATTGCCAGTTTCATTT
>JAGOUF010000298.1 GCA_018061385.1 Chitinophagaceae bacterium
ATTGTTGCCACAATTGATACACTTAAAATTTCTAAAGATTCAATTGATGCTCCTGTAAAATATAGTGCAGAAGATTCTGGTGTATTAATTATTACAACCAAAGAATTTATTTTATATGGCAAAGCTGCTGTACAATATAAAGATGTTGATATGGAAGCTGCCACCATTCAATACAATCAAGATAAACAAACATTAAAAGCCAAGGGTTCTTCTGATACAAGTTCCAACTCTCTAAATAAAACAAAAATGAAACAAGGCGATATGAATACTTTAAGTGATTCTGTTGCTTACAACTTAAAAACTCAAAAAGGAATTACTTACAATACTTATTATCAAGAAGGTGAATTGTTTGTAAATGCCAATCGATTAAAAAAAACTGATAGCAATGTTGTGTATGCTTACAGAGGCAGTTTTACTACTTGTAATTTAGATACGCCACATTTTACATTTAGAACAAAGAAAATGAAAATCATTAACAACAAAATTGGTGTTAGTGGTCCCACACATCCAGAGTTTGAAGGTGTGCCTGTGCCTATTTATATTCCTTTTGGAATTTATCCTTTAACTACTGGTAGAAGTTCTGGTATTTTAACACCACAATTTGCAAGTAGCGAAGATTTTGGTTTGGGTTTAGAAGGGTTAGGATATTATAAAGTACTGAACGATAATGTAGATATTACTACTCGAGTTAATTTATATAGTTATGGTGGATGGAGTGCCAACTTTAATTCAAAATATTTGCTGCGTTATAAATATAGTGGTGGTGTAAACTTGGCTATTCAAAGAAATAAAGTGTTGAATCGTTATTCTGTAAAAGCTGCTGATGAGTTTAATATTTCTTCATCTTACATGATTAATTGGAGCCATAGTAGAGATAGCAAAGCTAGGCCTGGTACAAATTTTAGTGCCAATGTAAATTTTGGTAGTACAAAATTCAATAGCAATATTTTAAACAATCCATATCAAAATTTTAATAACCAATTGCAATCGTCAATTGCATATAGTAAAAGTTGGGATGGAAAATATAATTTATCGCTTAACTTAAACCACAACCAAAACAACAATACTAAATTGGTAAATATGAGTTTGCCAACAGGTACATTTAGTGTTGTAACTTTTTATCCTTTTCAAAAAAAGGAAGCTATTGGAACCGCAAAATGGTACGAAAAATTGGGTGTTGGTTATAACGGAAATTTTCAAAATAGAATTTCATTTTACGATACAGCATTTAGTGCAAGAAGATTGTTAGATACGTTGCAATGGGGAGCAGAGCATAGCATTCCTATTTCATTATCATTACCAGCAATTGGCCCTATTACAATTGCACCATCTATTTCCTTTCAACAACGTTGGTTTGGGCAAAAAAGTAGACGAGTTTGGGACAATGTAAATGATACTGTATTAACACAAACAACCAAAGGCTTTTATACACAAAGTAGTATGAGTTTTGGCGTAAGTGCAAGTACCAGAATTTTTGGAACGTATCAATTTAAAAAAGGCAATGTAAAAGCCATTCGACACGAAATTCGTCCATCAATTGGTTTAAGCTATACACCAGATTTTGTAAGTAAAAACTTTTACAATGTACAAGTAGATACATCTGGAAGAAAAATGCGTTTTTCAGAATTTGAATCTAGTATGTATGGCTCATACAGTGAAGGAAATTTTGGTGGAATAAGTTTTGGAGTAGATAATTTATTGGAAATGAAAGTGAGAGATAAATCTGATACATCTGCCAAAGCAGATAAAAAAATTAGATTGATTGATGGCTTTGGTTTTTCGTCTAATTACAACTTATTGGCAGATAGTTTTGCACTTGGAACATTTAATTTTTACTTGCGTAGTAATTTGTTTGATAAACTTAATATTACAGCTACTGCAAACTTAGATCCATATGCTGTAGATGCTTTTGGTACTAGAAAAAACACCCTCTTGTTTAAGCAAGGTAAATTAGGTAGAATAACCAACGGAAGTTTGGCATTTAGTACAAGTTTTCAAAGTAAATCTAAAGAGGAGGGCAAAGGAAAAAACTCAAAAGAAAGTTTACCTGATGATCCTTTAATGACGCCAGATGAACAATTGAGACAATTGGAATATGCTAGACAAAATCCTTCAGAATTTACTGATTTTAATATTCCTTGGAAAATAGATTTTTCTTATTCTTTAGCATTTACAAGAATTTTAAAGCCCGATTATAGTGGTTATTCAACTGAAGTAAATAGTAGTATTAATTTTAATGGCGACTTTAGTTTAACGCCAAAATGGAAAGCTGGAGCTACAGGTTATTACGATTTAAAAGCATTTAATTTACAACAGTTTAGCATGTTTGTTTCTAGAGAAATGCACTGCTGGCAATTGAGTATAAATGTTACCCCAATTGGTTTATTTAGATCCTTTAATATAACCATTAGCCCCAAAAGTGGCATCTTACGAGATTTGAAAATTAATAGAAATAGATTTTTCTCCAATCAATAATTTAACTCTTCAAACTCTTTGTGATCTTCGTGTCTTCGTGGTTAAAAATTTACTGCACAGTAACATAGCTAAAAATTCTTCACAGAGATTCAAACTGTAAACACTTTGTGTACTTCGTGTCTTTGTGGTTAAAAATTTACTGCACAGTAACAGAGAAAAAAATTCTTCATAGAGATTCTTCAACTTTCAACCACTTTGTGATCTTCGTGTCTTTGTGGTTAATTTTTCTTCAATTAGAAGTATTAAGCATGTTCAACATAATACTGAGTCATAATATTAAAAACTTTGTCTTTCAACTCATCCGATTTTAAATCATCTGTACTTACTGGAGGTAAAAAATGAATTTCTAATTTATGTGGTAAAAAGTAAAAAGATTTGTTGTTGGGCAAGGCCTTATTGGTATTGAATAAAAGCGTTGGCACAACAGCCGTTTTGGTGTTCACAGCCAATTTAAAAGCACCATCAAAAAATCGTTTCAAAGGTTCTTTGGTTCTATTTCTTGTGCCTTCAGGATAAATACACATGTGCATTTTTTCATCTAAAGTCTTCTTCATGGCATCATAGCTTTTCCTTCTGCTAGCATCATCATTTCTGTCTACAAGCACCGATCCTTTTGCGTAAAACCATCCAAAAATTGGAATTCTTGAAAAGCTTTTTTTGGCGATTGTTCTATTTGCTCCAGGAATATAAGGACACATTACAGGCACATCTAACAATGTATTGTGGTTGCAAGTAAAAATATATGTACCACCTTTTGGCACATTTTCTTCTCCTTTTATGGTTAATGGACAGCCCACCAACATTAACCAAACATTCATCCAAACTCTAGAAACTTTGATAAATAAATGCTGACCCAAAGGGTTGGGAATTGCATAAGTAATCATTGAAGGAATGAAGATGATTAAGAAGGTTGCAATAAAACTAACAATACCCCATAAAGCCCAAATACGAGCAAATACGGATAGCAATAAATTGTCTTTAGTTGGTTTACTCATGTTGCAAAGATGATAATTTCCAATCAATTGGTTGTATTCCTTGTTGAATCAAAATTTCATTGGTTCTGCTAAAGTGTTTACAGCCCCAAAAACCATTGTGTGCAGAAAGGGGAGAAGGATGTGCAGCTTTTAAAATATAATGTTTTGTAGCATCAATTAATACTTGCTTTTCTTGAGCAAATCGTCCCCAAAGTAAAAACACGATTCCTTTTTTTTCGTCGGATATTTTTTTAATGACTGCATCTGTAAAATTCATCCAACCAATTTTGCTATGACTTGCTGCTTCATTTGCTCTTACAGTTAGTATGGAATTTAACAACAAAACTCCTTGGTTTGCCCAAGGCATTAAGTTGCCAGTTTTTGGAATGGGCATTCCTATATCATTTTTCAATTCTTTAAAAATATTCACTAAAGATGGAGGAGGAGCAACACCATCTGGAACACTAAAGCTTAAACCCATTGCTTGCCCAACCCCATGATAGGGATCTTGACCTAAGATGACC
>JAGOUF010000299.1 GCA_018061385.1 Chitinophagaceae bacterium
CATTTATAACTTGTGTAATATTTCTTTTTTGTCCGTTTACCATTACGGCTTCTAAGGTAGCCACTCTATTCATCTTAATTTTAAGATGACGATTGACGGAAAGTTATATTGTATAAGTGGAAATTTTTTTTAACGAGTGGTCTAGCCAGGAATCGAACCTGGATCTGGAGCTTCGGAAACTCTCATACTATCCATTGTACTACAAGACCTCGGGGTTGCAAAAATAACTGTTTAGTTATTGTAACAATTCTTTAATAGCAGCAGGAAGAAAAATATTGGTTGGCACACTGCTCATAATTTTAAAATCTTGCAATAAATTGGTTTCATTATCTAAAAATTGCAATACTGTTTGTGGAGAATTATTTTTAAAAATTGCTGAAAAAATATTGGCTCCATCCATTTTTTTATGTTGTAATACATGCAACAACACACTATCG
The DNA here is from genome assembly GCA_018061385.1 of Chitinophagaceae bacterium. Taxonomy (GTDB): domain Bacteria; phylum Bacteroidota; class Bacteroidia; order Chitinophagales; family Chitinophagaceae; genus UBA1930. The sequence goes on from JAGOUF010000299.1 coordinate 438, forward strand.
TACAAATGAAATTTTTTATTGTTGAAACTGCGATTTACAAATGGATGATTTTTATTTACTAGTGATTGTACAATTTGTTGTGTCCGTTTTTGTATAAATTGAAATGCATAACCACTGCTTCCTTTTGCTTGTCCACCTGCAATGCCAATGTAAATAATATTGCCTTGTTGGTTTGGGAATGTAAAATTCGTCATGGGAATTTGCCCAAATTCTTCATGTGTTATTGCATATTCTTCTATACCTAAATTTTCTTGAATATATTTTTTTAAAGCAATTGTATAAGTCGCATCATTTAACAATTCTTCAGTAAACAATGTATATTCAACCAATGCTTTATTGGGTGCAATTGGCAATACATACATAAAAGTTGTACCATATTGTTGGCTAATACTAAAATCCATAAAAGTAGCTGTACCACTATTAAAAACAGGCTTTGGTGTTTCAATAACCCAACCTTTAAAATGTTGCAATAAAAAATATTGATTTGGTTTTATTACAGGTTTTTCAAATAAAATAGAATTGAAAATATAGGTTGCATAAATTTTTTCATCTCTTAAAACAACTTCAGCCAATTGATTGGTAGCATTAACTTGCAACACTTTTTCGTACCTAAAAACAACATTGTTAAACTTACTTGCAAATTGAAGAACATAGTTATAAAAATCTATACCCAATATCATTTTGTATTGATAAGGTGCTATAGAAAACTGCTTTTCAAAAGAAGCATCTTTAAAGATTAAATTGCTCCATTGATGGTGAACAATTTCATTAAACAAACCATTTTCCTTTTCCCAAAAACACCAAGTTCTATCATTTTTGGTTTTAGGTTCTTCGTCGATTACTAAAATTTTTTTATGCTGTAAAGTTGGTTCTTGCAATAAACGCATTAACAAACTTAAGCCTGCACAACCTGCACCAGTAATAATATAATCGTACTGCTTGTTCAAATTTATAATGGTAATTTATCAATTAATACTTTACTCATTTTGTAAAATGAATCAATTGTTACGCCAGCTGTATGTGGCGTTATTACAACATTTGAATAACTAAATAGTTGCTGTAATTGTAATTTTTCTGTAGGTGTATAAGTTGCCAATTGTTCATTTTCTAAAACATCTAACGCTGCAGCTTTAATTTTTTTATTTTCCAGTGCATGTATTAAGGCAGCAGTATCGGTTACTTTACCTCTACAAGAATTTAAAAAATAAGGCTGTTGTTCAAGGGCATTAAAAAAATCATTGTTGGCATAATGAAAAGTTTCATCTGTTAAGGGAACATGAAAACTTACCACATTGGCAAGTTCCTGAATTTGCCGAAGACTAGCTTCTTGTACATATTCATTTGCAAAACCTTTTTTGTATTTATCGTATGCAATAACTGTAACATTAAATACACTTAATAATTTTGCAAAAGCACTGCCTGTATTGCCAAAGCCAATAATACCAACAGTTTTACCATCCAACTCTTCTCCTCTACTTTCTTCTCTTGCCCATTGGTTGTTTTTTAAACTGTTGTAACTACTAGATATTTTGTTCATTACGTTGAGCAACAAGCCCAATGTATGTTCGGCAACTGCATTTCTGTTTCCTTCGGGGCTACTAAAACATTGAATGTTTTTTGATGCAGCAAAATCAACATCAATTAATTCCATTCCACTTCCCAATCTTCCTATCCATTTTAATACTTTTGCATTTTCAAGCAATGCCTTATCTGCTTTAATTCTTGTAGTTAAAATTAAGCCTGTAGCATTGGCAATTTCTGGTATTAACGCTTCGTAAGTAATGGTTGGATTATTTAAAACCTCGTATCCTTTTTTTAGTAAAGTTTCTTCTACAATTAAATGAGATGGCCCTGTAATAATTACTTTTTTCACAACACTTAATTTTAATTAGTTTAAGCAAAAGACTTTGCACCATTGTTTATTGCATTCTAAATGTTAATGCAGCAAAATCTTCAATGCTCAATTGTTCGGCACGTTTATTAAAAATTTCATCTTGTAATACTTCTGCAGAGAAAACAGATTTTACTGCGTTACGCAACATTTTTCTTCGCTGATTAAAAGCCAATTTTACCAACTGCACAAAAGCTTTATCGCTTTTTACATTGTATAAACTATTCCTCAATTGCAATTGAATTACACCACTCATTACTTTTGGTGGAGGAGTAAAACTATCGGGTGTAACATCAAACAAATAAGTTACATCGTAATAAGCTTGAAGCAAAACGCTAATAATACCATACGCTTTACTGTTGGGTTTTGCAGCAACACGTTGTGCCACTTCTTTTTGAAACATACCAATTACAACAGGCACTTGTTCCTTCCACTCCAATACTTTAAATAAAATTTGAGAAGAAATATTGTAAGGAAAATTGCCCACTACAATAAACTGATTTTCAAAAGGAGCTTGAATGTCTAAAAAATTTTCATGAATAATTTTTTGTTGTATAGCTGGATAAGTGGCTTCTAAAAAAGCTACTTTCTCTGCATCCAATTCAACTGCCTTAAAATTTATATTGGGCAATTGCAACAAATATTTTGTAATAGCTCCGCCACCAGGTCCAACTTCTACTAATTGATGAACTGCATGATTGGCTAAATTGGCATCAACTACATCCACAATTTTTTTGCAAATGCTTTCATCTTTCAAAAAATGTTGACCTAAACTTTTCTTAAGTGTGTATTGCATTACAGCAAATGTAAGTAGTAGCAGTAGAAACTAGCTTTGGCAATATTAATTTTACAAATGAGCCAAAATTTTTTCTTGAATTTCCTTTAACTCACTTGCCGATAATTTAAGTTTTGGCTTACTTAAATCTACATCGTACATCGTACTGGTAGCCAATAAATGTACATGTGCATGTGGTACTTCTAAACCTACAGTAATTATATTAACTCTATTACAATTAAATGCTTTTTCAATAGCATGTGCAATAGGTTTTGCAAACAACAATAAGTTGCCTAAATATTCATTAGGCACATCAAAAATTTTATCTACCTCAATTTTAGGTACAACCAAAGTATGGCCATATTGTACAGGAAAAATATCTAGAAATGCAATAAACTGTTCGTCTTCAGCTATTTTATAACAAGGAATTTCTCCACGTATAATTTTTGAAAAAATAGTCATATAGTTTCAATTTGTATACCTGCAATTTAAACTAAGCACAATAAAAAAGTGCAGCTAAATTTTAGCTGCACTTTAATAAATTTTTTCATTTATTGTTAAACAGCAATATCAACTACTTTAAATTTCATAACACCATTGGGTGCAATTACTTCGGCAACTTCGCCTATGATTTTACCCATTAAGCCTTTACCAATTGGTGATGAAGCAGAAATTTTTCCAGCTTTTAAATCGGCTTCCTTTTCTCCCACTAACTGATAGGTTAATGTTTTTTTAGTAGCCACATTGGTAAAAGTAACTTTGGTTAAAATGCTTACTCTGCTTATATCTATAGTAGCGGTATCTACTATTTTGGCAGTAGCAATTACACCTTCTAATTGTTTAATTTTTGCTTCGAGCATTCCTTGAG
>JAGOUF010000301.1 GCA_018061385.1 Chitinophagaceae bacterium
CAATAAGATTATCAACGTTTCTACCAAAAGCTTTTACATGATGACTTAACGCCAAAGCTTGTTGTACAACTTGTTGGCCAACCATACCAGTTGCACCAAAAATAGAAATAGTCATAAAAGTTATTTATTCAAAAAAAGTAGAAGTATCAATTTGCTTGTAAAACTTGCTCTTCAATTTCATCCATCGAAATACCAGAGTGGCTTTCGTCATAAACACAGTCACCATTTTTAATCAGCAAAATTTGAGGCGATTCGTGGCTTACCTTAAATTCACTTGCAATGGCATTTGAAATATTTCTGTAGGATAATAAATCTAATAAATAAAAATCGGCAGTAGGAACATTGGTTGCTCTTTCTAAACGAGCTAAAGCCATTACACTAATACTACATCTTGTACTATGCTTTAAAACAATTTGTGGTTTTGCAGCAGACAAGTCTTTAATAGAAGTCAATTGCTCCAAAGAAGTTAATGGTATCCAATTCATTTTTACAACAAGGTTTCTGTTAAACAAATTGTTTAACCTTTAAAGTATCTTGGGTTTGTAGTTGGGCAACCTTTACCAGCACCATAACGTGCAGCTCCACAAGAAGCCAAAACGATTGCTAAAAATGATACGAAAACCGTTGCAATTAATACTCTTTTCATAGATGATGTTTAATTTTTGCTTAACTAATCTTAAGCATATATACAACGAAGATATGTTTTTACATAAAAACGTTGCAAAATTATATAGTTTATTTTCTATAATTGATAAAAAAAGTGCTGCAATAAGTCAACTTATATAAACAATTAAATCAACAATCGTTATTTATTGCAAGATATTTCTGCTTATTTTCGACCATATTCAACAAAGTTTGCAACCACAATGAAAGTTCATTTTATATCTATTGGCGGAAGTGTAATGCATCAATTGGCCATTGCATTAAAAATAAAAGGTTATGAAGTTACAGGAACCGATGACGAAATTTTTGAACCAGCTAAAACCAATTTAGCTAAAGAAGGGTTATTGCCTAAACAAATTGGGTGGAACACAGAAATGATTACCAGCGATTTAGATGCTGTTATTTTAGGAATGCATGCAAAAGCCGATAATCCAGAAATTGCTAAAGCACAAGCATTGGGCTTAAAAATTTACTCATTTCCTGAATATATTTATCAAGAAAGTAAACAAAAAAAGAGAATTGTAGTAGGTGGAAGTCATGGAAAAACAACCACTACAAGTATGATTATGCATGTGCTAAATTACTTACAGCATGATTTTGATTATTTGGTAGGAGCAAAGTTGGAGGGCTTTGATCAATCTGTAAAAATTACCAATGCCAATGTAATTGTTTGTGAAGGAGATGAATATCCTGCAAGTGCAATTGAAAGAAAACCAAAATTTCATTTCTTATTTCCACATGTGGCCATATTAACAGGCATTGCTTGGGATCATATCAATGTGTTTCCAACATTCGATTTTTATTTAGAACAGTTCATCATTTTTATCAATAAAATAGAACCCAATGGCATTTTAATTTACAATGAAGGCGATGAAACATTGAAGCAATTGGTCAATGAAAATTTACGCACCGATATTCGTTATCAGCCTTATACAGTTCCCCAAAACAGTATTGTAAATGGTGTTACAACAGTTACTTTAAACAACCAGAGCATTGGGTTAAGCGTTTTTGGAAATCACAATTTGCAAAATTTAAATGCTGCTTATTTGGCTTGCAAAGAATTGGGTATAAGTACTGAAGATTTTTTAAAAGCCATACAAGATTTTACCGGTGCTTCTAAGCGATTGGAATTGTTGGCATTTAATGATAAAACGAATGTGTATAGAGATTTTGCTCATGCACCAAGTAAAGTAAAAGCTACTGTTCAAGCTGTACATCAACAATTTCCAAATAGAAGATTAATAGCAATATTAGAATTGCATACTTTTAGTAGTTTAAATGAACAATTTATGCAAGAATACAATGGTGTCTTAGAGCTTGCCAACGAGGCAGTTGTATTTTACTCAAACCATGCATTAGAACTTAAACGTATGCCTCCATTGCCTAAAGAGGGTGTAGAAAAAGGATTTAATAAACAAGGTTTGCATGTATTTACTACTAAAAGTGAATTAGATATTTATTTGAAAAATCTTGACTATAATAACGCCAATTTACTGTTAATGAGTAGTGGAAATTATGATGGGTTAGATGTTGTTGAATTTGCTAAAACTGTTGTGGAGTAAAAGAATTTTAAAAAAATAAGTTAATGTGTTGGATTTACACATTAAATTTCATTACTTTGAATTTCTAAAACGATTGACCTTGGCCACAGAAAAAAATGGCAGCAAAATTCTTGCTGTTAAATCACCCAATTATACCAAAATAGCAATGAAAGTGAAAGCAGTAGACAATGGCTTAAATGCTATTAAGGAGCCATTATTGTCTAATGGTATTGAAAAAAAATCAAAAGAAACTAAAACAAATAAATTGGCAGAAACTACAGAGAAAGTTGTAAAAAAGCCAAGTTCAAAAACAATTATTACAAAACCTGCAACTAAAAAAGCAAGTACAAAAAAAGTTGTAGCAAAATCTGTTTCAACAAAAAGAGTTGCAAAAAAAAATGAAGAAAAAATATTGGCTGCACCTAAAAATGTAGAAACTTCAAAAAGCAGACCGGTTACTTTTCAGCTAAAGTTTAGAACAACTTATGGGCAAACCATTTTTATTACAGCCAATCATCCTTTATTTGGAAATGGTTCAATAAATATGGCTTTGCCAATGCAATATTTAAGCGATGATTTTTGGAATTTAACAATAAATGTAGCTGCAAGTGAAATGCCTTTTACCTACAATTATTTTGTAAAAAATGCCGATGGAACTATAGTTTTTGATTCTGGGAACGATAAAATATTTCATTCGAAAGAGTTTATTAATAAAGATGTTCTAATTATTGATTCTTGGAATTATGCAGGTTATTTTGAAAATGCTTTTTATACCGAACCATTTCAAAATGTTTTATTGCATTCGCCTAAAGCAGCAGCAATTAATACTGCCAAAAATGCTACACATATTTTTAAAGTAAAAGCTCCTTTGTTAACAAAAGAGCAAACGCTTTGTATTGTTGGCAATGCTAAAGAATTGGGTAATTGGAATACGGAGAATCCAATATTAATGCACCAAAACAAAGGCAGTATACATTTTGCAGCCAATGTAGATTTAAGCAATGCTAGTTTTCCAATTACATATAAATATGGTGTTTACGATTTACATGAAAAAAAGTTTGTGCAATTTGAAGAAGGGAACAATCGTTTGTTGTATGATGTTGTTGCAAAAAATAAACAAACCATTGTAAACGATGCATTTGCAGTTTTGCCCAACAATACTTGGAAAGGCACAGGCATAGCCATTCCTGTTTTTAGTTTAAGAAGTGAACAAAGCTTTGGAGTAGGAGAGTTTACAGATATTATAAAACTTGTTGATTGGAGTAAACAAGTTGGATTAAAAATGGTGCAAATTTTGCCCATAAATGATACAACTGCAACACATTCCAATGCCGATTCTTATCCTTATGCTGCTATTTCTGCATTTGCATTACATCCTATTTATTTAAACATTTCTAAAGTAGCTACTACCGAAAATAAAAAGCAATTACAAGCTCTAGAAAAAGAAAGATTAAAGTTAAATAATCTATCCTCTGTAGATTATGAAACTGTAATGAAAACGAAACTGGCTTTTATTAAAAAAATATTTCCATCTCTACAATCAGCCACTTTTGCTACAAAAGAGTATCAAGAGTTTTTTGAACAAAATAAACATTGGTTGTTACCTTATGCTGCTTTTTGTTATTTAAGAGATGAGTATGGAACAGCACATTACAATGAATGGCCAGCTTATAAACATTATTCCTCAAAAGATATAGAAGAATTAACACTTCCGTCATCTGCTGCTTATCATGATATTGCTTTGCATTGTTTTATAC
>JAGOUF010000300.1 GCA_018061385.1 Chitinophagaceae bacterium
GTGCTAGACATAGAAAAACTTAATGCAATTACCAATGAAGCGTTGAACGGAAAATTAAAAATCCAGAACAGAATGCTAAACATAGAAATGGTAGTTAATGCCATTTGCGATAAACCCATTCCTAAAATAATTTTTCGCATCTTCCAAATGGATTGTGGATTTAATTCCAGTCCAATTAAAAACAACATCATTACAACTCCAAATTCAGAGGCATGCATTAAATCTTCTCCTTCTTCTCCAATAAAACCCAAAACAAATGGACCAATAATTACACCTGCTACCAAGTAGCCAATGATACTACCCAAACCCAACTTTTTTGCGATAGGTACACTTACCAAAGTAGCAGCTAAAAAAACTGTTGCTTGTTGCAAAATATCTCCTTGCATAGTTTAATGGTATTGGTGAATGTTTAAATATTCTCTTGCTTGCAATTCATGTATAGATGTTTCTTGATTGTACAAATTGGTGAGTATAGTTCTATACTCATTTGCAAAAGATAAACAAATACCTTCTGATGCAATATTTGCTTGATGCACCACAAAAGGAGGTAAGTATTGCATGTGGCACAATTTGGCTGTTTGATTAAACGAGTACAAAAATTCGTTAAGTGTAAAACGATTTCTACCTTCGTGATGATACACTTGTTTACTACCACCAGCACTTACACAATTAAAAATAATTTTACCTTTTAATTGTTCTCCATTTTTGCCATAAGCCCAGCCATAAGCCAATACTAAATCCATCCATTGCTTCATTAATGGAGGGCAGTTGTACCAATAAATAGGATGTTGCCAAACTATAATATCATGCTCTAATAACAGTTGTTGTTCTTTATGAATATCAATATCAAAATCGGGATATTCTTCGTATAAATCTTGAATGGTAACAAAGGGTAAATTTTTTATAGCTTCTACTAAACTATGGTTTACCCTAGAGTTTTCGTATCTGGGGTGAGCTATTAAAACCAATATTTTGGGCAATTTTGCCATAAGCTTTTTACAATGATTTTTTGAATAGAAAATACTGTTATTGTATAACAATACAGTAAATAAGTGAAGGGTTAGATGATGGCTAAAATAACGAAAAAATCCATTTAATAAAATTTCTATCCAATGTTGTGTTTTTTGCTACATCGGGTTGCAATCTGTCAATGTTGGTCGAAAGACACAACATTGGCGAAGGGTTTAACTGCGTAAAACAAAACACTCCATTCAACTTTTATTGAATGGAGTGTTTTATAAGTACTAACAATATACAGCTTTTATCTTTCTAGTTTCTTCTTCTCCTCTTTCTCAACTTTTTTTGCATTTTTAATCCAAGCTTTAAATACTTTTTTTTCTTTTCGAGTTAGGTATAAACGTTCGTAGCTTATTTCTAAAAGTTGTTTCATCTTACTATTAGGAAATAAAAACTCAATCATTACAACTGGTAAAATATTATTAGCATCGAAACTCAGGTCATAGTGAATATTCGACTTCTCTATGTCGTATCGGTAATATAAAATTTTTCTATAACCATTACTATCGGTCTTTGAAATCTCACGTTTAAATAGAGTTTTATTTATTATAGTATCTGAGAGTTTGCTATAAGTTGTTGCAGCAAGCTTTAATTCTTGACTAGGGTCTTGTGCTTTCCAAAAAAAATTACCAAATACACTTTTCTTTATACTATCTACTGCCAAATAGTTTGAACTAAATTTTACATTTTGACTAAATTTAGGGTATTCATAAAGCCGTTTGGCATGAATGTCAATAAAATAGTAACCGATTATAGGCACTTCAAACTTTGTAGTGATACTATTTGACTCATGCCAAACAATTGCAACGGCTTCCCTAATGCTATATTTTTTGTTAAACCAAATTTTAGAATCAGGCAAAAATTTAGATCCGGTGTATTCATTTTTTACTGTATCAAAAAAAAGATTTTTATACAATGCGAACCCTTGTTGAGCATTTTGTGAAAATATGGTAGTAAAAAATCCCAGTAAATAAGTAAGTGTAAACAATAGTACTTTATTCATATATATTATTTATGCAAAATTTACTTTCTTAAAGTAATTGTTTGCAATATTCAATATTGAAAATAATTTTTTTGTTGACTAACAAAAAACTCCATTCAGCTTTTTGAATGGAGTTTTTAAATACAATGAAAAATATTTAGGTTATGCTTCCATATAACTTTCAATAGGTTCGCAGGTGCAAATTAAATTTCTATCGCCATGTGTATTGTTTACTCTTGCAACACTAGGCCAAAATTTATTTTGTGTTACATAGTATAAAGGGAAAGCTGCTTCTTTTCTTGAGTATGAATGGTTCCATTCATCTGCACAAATAACAGCTTGTGTATGTGGTGCATTTTTTAATGGATTGTCAACTTTGTTGGCTGTTCCATTTTCTATAGCAGCAATTTCTTCACGTATAGAAATCATAGCATCACAAAAACGATCTAGTTCTGCTTTGTCTTCACTTTCTGTTGGTTCAATCATAATTGTTCCAGCAACAGGAAAACTCATAGTTGGTGCATGAAAACCATAATCAATTAAACGTTTGGCAACATCTTCGGCTTCTATACCAGCAGTTTGTTTAAACGGACGTAAATCGATAATAAACTCATGAGCACAAGTGCCATTTTTACCTGTAAATAAAATTGGATAATATGTTTTTAATCTTGCCATCATATAATTGGCATTTAAAATAGCATACTCTGTAGCCATTTTAATACCATCATTGCCTAGCATTTTTATGTAAGCATAACTAATTAATAAAATGGAAGCACTGCCATATTGAGCTGCAGAAACTGCACCAGTATTGCCCAATGCAATATGCCCTGGTAAATAGTTTGCTAAATGCGATTTTACACAAATTGGACCCATGCCAGGGCCACCACCACCATGTGGAATTGCAAATGTTTTGTGCAAGTTTAAATGACAAACATCGGCACCAATATTTGCTGGCGATGTTAAACCAACTTGTGCATTCATGTTTGCACCATCCATGTAAACTTGTCCACCTAAAGCATGAATCAGCTCACAAATTTCTTTAATGTCTTCATCAAATAAACCATAGGTACTTGGGTAGGTAACCATTAAGCCACCTAAAGTGTCTTTATATTGTTCAGCTTTAGTTTTTAAATCTTCCATGTTAATGCTTCCATCTTCATTGTTTTTTACAACAACAACTTTCATACCTGCCATTACTGCACTTGCAGGGTTTGTACCATGTGCTGAGATTGGAATTAACACCACATTTCTATGAGCATTTCCATTGGCAATATGATATGACATGATGGTTAACAAACCAGCATACTCACCTTGTGCACCACTATTGGGTTGTAAACTACAAGCATCAAAACCTGTAATGTTACACAAATATGCTTCTAACTCATCAATAATTTGTTTGTACCCTTCTGCTTGATTGGTTGGTACATAAGGATGCAAGTTTGCAAACTCTGGCCAACTTACAGGAATCATTTCTGAAGCTGCATTTAATTTCATAGTGCAACTTCCCAACGAAATCATACTGGTATTTAAACTTAAATCTTTATTTTCTAACTGTTTAATATAACGCATCATTTGGCTTTCGCTGTGGTGTGTGTTAAAAACAGGATGCGTTAAATAAGCTGAGGTTCTTGCAGCAAATTCTGGTATTGACGTAAGTGCATCATCACTATCAAATTCAATTTCTGCTTCATCTTTTCCTAAACTTTCTGCAAATACATAAACAATATCCAATACATCTTTTTGGCTAGTTGTTTCATCTAAACTAATACCAATATTTTCAGTGTCAATATATCTAAAGTTAATGTTGTATTTTTCTGCAATTGGTTGTATTGCTTTGCTATTTGCTTTAACAGTAATGGTATCAAAGTAAGCAGTGTTTAAATTGCTAAAGCCCATTGTTGTTAATGTACTACTTAATACCTGTGTTAAAGTAGCAACTCTTGTAGCAATATTTTTCAAGCC
>JAGOUF010000302.1 GCA_018061385.1 Chitinophagaceae bacterium
ATCTACAGTAATGGTGCCTTCTCCGCCAACATTAATCATACCCAATTCTCTTCTTTCTAAAAAGAAATTACTTTTTAAAATTTCATAGTTGGGTAAGTGAAGTACTTGATTACTTGGTATAACAGTTCCTGCAATTAACCTATCATACATTGCATAGGTAAGATTAATTTGGTTTACTGTTTTCAAGTTGGTTAATAAGAAATTATCTCTTAATTCTTGTGTTGTAAAACTAGCATACTGAACATGGTGCACAGCATAAGCTACTGGCAATTGGGCAATAGATGACATACGATTTTTATTTTAAAAATTATGAATACCGAAACGGTACATAAGTGTGCAAGCGTTGCAAATGTATTTGGAGTTAAAGGAATAAAAAAATAATTTGCTACTCCAATTTTTTTTTTAAATTTGTAATCTTATCATGCTTGCTCACTCTGTGTACAAATGCTTATTCTAAAGCATATTATAATTCTATTTTTTACATTTAAAATTATCATTTATGAAGAAAGTAATTTCTACACTTATGTTATTGATTATTGGCACATGCTCCTACTCGCAAACAACCTATTATTGGACTGCTGGTGTTGGCGTTAATAGCATAACAGCAAATGGCAACTGGAATACCATGCAAAATGGGTCGGGAGACTCAAGAAGTGTTGCTGGAGCACAAACAACAGATATCTTAATTTTGATGGTACCAATCTTGGTGGAACTACACCTACTCTAGGTTCAGCAGGTTTAGTTGAAGCTACCACTAGCTCATTTGCTTGTGGCCAAATATTCGTAAGAAATGGTGCAAACATTGCGTTCAATAGAACAACTGCTGGTAGTGGAGCAATTACGATAAATGGTGATGTTGGAGAAGATTTTATTGTGGATGCTACAAGTACATTAACTGTTGGTGGTCCATCGTACAACTTTGACGTTTCTGTTGTGTTAAATGCTTCGGCAACTGCACAAATTTTTGGTACAGTTTATTTAAGTCCTTTATCAACTTCGGTACACACTAGAGCATATATTACTGCAGCTGCTGCAGGAAGTTTGGTATTTGAATCTGGGGCTGCTTGTCATATTACTGATTCTACTGCTAGTTCTGGTTTTAATGCCTCTGTTGCTGGTGGAATTGTTTTTAAATCTGGAGCAAGTTTATACTACTATTCAGGCAGAAGCCCAATTGGTAGTAATCAAGCTACAGAATTTACAAACTTTCAGCCTGGTAGCAATTTATATATAAGAGGTAATAATAGAAGTTATATTGATGGTGTAACTACATATTCTACTTCAGCATGGACTAATGCAAAAACATTTGCAAATATATTTATGCAAAACAATTCAACTTGGATTGCAGATGGTGCACCTTATAAGATTGAAAACTTTACAATTGATGCAGGTTGTACTTTTAGTACACATACAACTGGTAATACGCCAGTTTTAGGTAACTTGATAGTTAATGGTACATTAAATTCTAATGCTGGTGCAACTACAAACTCTATAAATATGGGTGGCGATTTACCACAAACCATTTCAGGTTCTGGTGTTATTGATATTAGATCTTTTTCTGTAGCCAACCACAGTAATGTTACTTTACAAAAAAATATAACTGTAGCTAATACCGTAAATATAGTTGGTAAACTAACTTTTGAAGGTACTAGTCAAATTATGGGTCTTGCTGCTTTTACTTCAAGAGCAAATGGTAGTGCACTCGATGCAACTGGTAATCTTGCTGCAGGATCATTTTTAGTTACTGGTGCTTCAGCACTTACTGGCAATACAGGCTTAGCTGTTACTTGTACAACTCCTGGTGTTTTAAGCCCAAATACAAATTGTATTGGTTTTGGTACAGGTTTTATTTATTTAAGTAAACCTGCATTAACAAATGCAAGTGGAGTTACTTTTCAATTTAGAAGTGATAGTGCTACATTAACTACTTCTAACCCAAATGGCTTTAACCCAATAACTGGTAGTGTTACAACTACTGGTGCTAGATCTTTCCAAAGTGGAACAAACTATGTTATTAATGCTGCTACAACACAACCATTTGGTGTAAGTGATGGCAACACAAATGCTTTAACTGGTAATGTAACTTTAAATGCACCTGTTACTACCAACTATACAACAAGAGTAAGTGGTACCTTAACGTTGAACAGTGGTATTTTAACTGTTCGTTCTTCAGATACTTTAAGACTAACCTCAGCAACAACTGTTGCAGGTGCTCCTTTTAGCAGCACTAAATACATTGCACTACAAAAATCAGGTGCTAATGTTGGAACAGTTCGTTTTGATGGTTTTAATACGGCTAAATTATTTCCTGTTGGTTCTTCAACCAACTATATGCCTGTAACGCTTACGCCTACAGTTGTAGATACATTTGCAGTAAATGTTTTTGAAGGAATTACAACCGATGGAACAGCAAATGGTACAGCTATGAGTGCTCCTCAAAAAGCAAAAGTTGTTGATGCCGTTTGGACTATTAATCGTGTAGGTTCAGCAGCTGGAGACTGTGTAGTAAACGTAGCTTGGCCAGAATCTTTAGAAGGTTCAAGTTTTGCAGGTTTAGGAAACAACATAGGTATAGGTAAGTATAATGGAGCTGCTTGGGACGTTGTTGCAGGTACCGGAAATAATACTACCAATACTGCAAGCAATACTTATAGCAGTTTTTCTCCTTTTGGAGTTGGAGAAGTAGGTTTTGTTTTACCAGTAAAAATTACTAGCCTATCTGCTAAAGCTGAGACCAATGTAATAAAAGTAAATTGGACAGTTGACAAAGAAATTAATGTAAGCAAATATGTTGTTGAAAAAAGTTCAAATGGATTTAATTTTTCTGTAATTGCAACGATTGATGCCAATAACAGCAATCAATACATTGCTCAAGATGCAAGCCCATTCAACTTAAATTACTATCGTATTAAAATTGTAAGTAAAAACAATTCTGTTGATTATAGCAATGTTATTAGCGTTCGTTTAGGCAATACAAAAGGCGATGTAACAATTTATCCTAACCCTATAAAAGGTAACTTATTCAACGTACAATTAAGCAATGTTGAAAAAGGAAAAGTAAGTGTAAACGTATATGATGTTATTGGAAAATTAGTAAGTACCAATACATTTACTTATGCTGGTTCTACATCATTACACCCTGTATTATTACCAAGCAATACTGCAAAAGGTATGTACAATATTGTGGTTAATGTAAATGGCAAAACCATTACTCAAAAAACAGTTTTTGTAGATTAATTACTAAAAATACCCATCCCCCTATGCTAAGAGGCTATCTTTTAAAAAGATAGCCTCTTTTTTTGTATTATAGATTATTATAACTAGTACAAACTATAACTTACAACAGTTATTTTTGCTTATGCCGTTGAAAAGAAATTTTACGTATTGGATTGATAAAAGAAAGTGGAAATACATTTTTCTATTGGCTACTTTAGCACTATCGAGGATTGCTTAATAAAATTATTTATTGCAAAATAACTTCTTGTTTACAAGCAACACTTTTATTGAAACTTTATTAAGTACACAAAACATAATTTTTCATTTTTAATTAACTACTAAAATGCCACATTATTATACATTAGGAAACATTCCTCAAAAACGCCATGTGCAATTTAGAAAACCCAATGGCAAATTATATTCAGAGCAATTGTTTTCTACCGAAGGGTTTAGTAACGATTATTCATTGCTGTATCATTGCCATCCTCCAACACAAATTATTAAAACAGATGAGCCTATAAATGTTGCTCCAGAAATTGCTGAAGAAAAAATGCTAAAGCATAGAAGTTTTGAAGGCTTTAATATTAAACCAGCTAAAGATTATTTACAAAGCCGAATACCTATTTTGGTGAACAATGATTGCCATGTGGTTTTAGCTGCACCACAAGAAAGTATGAAAGATTACTTTTTTAAAAATGCCGATGCCGATGAAGTAATTTTTATACACGAAGGCACTGGGAAA
>JAGOUF010000303.1 GCA_018061385.1 Chitinophagaceae bacterium
CTTATACACTTTCCCTTTCTTATTATAAGTAGTCAAAGTGCCAACGGTTTTTCCCATTCCAAAGTAACCCGATTTTATAATTAGTCCATCTTTTCTAAACCACTCCCAATAGCCCTACATTTCATTGTTTAACACTTTTACAATTGCCTAAATGGAGACATTTTATGACAATGTGTTTTAGGCTTTTCTAGGGCTTTTTTCTATGGTTTGCTAGTAATTTTTTTTTCTTTTGCTAAGTTAAGGGCACTAATTTTTGAAGTAATTTTTTAGGTAAAACTTGCTTAACGATAGTTGCATGACACTCATCAATACCAGTAAATTTTATGGCACAATACGGTAGCATTTTTTTTGCTAATTTTCCCATGAGAAGAATGATTCATTAACTGCTGCAAATTATTTTATACCAATGTAAATAATATTTATAGCTCTAAAAAATCAATTCAATTATTCTTCCAATTCACTCACAGTATTTTTCTTCGAAAAAATATTGGTCAATTGTCTACTGGTGTAAATAGACCTATTGTACTTATTACCTAGGGTTATAATAGTAGCTGTATCTTGTGTAAGCCTTATAAACACACTATTATTGCCATGCCACCAACCATTGTGGTACACTGTTGTATCTGCTCCATCAATGTACAATCTAAAGCCCAAACCATAATTTTTATGTCCAGCTTTTTCGTTGCTATATGGAGTAAAAGTTTGTTGCAATATTTGCTTACCAATAAAGCTGGTATCGTACAAAGCTTTATCCCATAAAAACATATCTTTTACTGTACTATAAACATTTTTATCTCCATACACTACATCAAATTTATCTATTGCAATGGGTTGGTTATTGTAATTAAAAGATGGAGTGTATTTGGCTGAATCTGCTATGTTAAATACATAACTATTTTTCATACCAAGCGGTATAAAAATATTATTCTTTACATAACTTGGAAAATCAATGCCTACAATTTTTTCAACAATTAAAGCTAGTAAAACATAATTGGTATTGCAATAATGAAATACCCTATTGGGCGATGCGTAAGCTGCCGGTTGTTTGTCTATTAAATAATTCAACACATCTTTATTTTGAATAAAAGTGTTTGTTTTCCAGGCTGTATCCATAAAGTACAAATAGTTAGGCAATCCACTTCTATGGCTTAACAACAATTTTACAGTAACACCTTTATAAGGAAAATTTGGAAAGAATTTTTGAACACTATCTTGTAAACTGAGTTTGTTTTCTTGCACCATTTTTAAAATGGCAACTGCAGTAAATGTTTTAGAAACAGATGCTATATGTATGGAAGTATTGGCATCCATTTTTTCTTGTGTAAGCCAATTGCTATAACCATTGTATTTTTCAAAAACAATTTCTCCATTTTTTGCAACTAAAATTCCCCCACTAAGCGTAAACTGTAAGTTTTTAGCATAAAAAATATCAGCCAATCGGTGGTAATTATTTCTTTCTTGTTTACTCAGTTTATTAAATGATAGATTGCTTTTCTTTTGTTGCTTTTTTTGTTGATCATTGTTACAAGCAGCAATACTTACTACAATAATTAAAAAAATAATAAACGATTTACTATTCAGCATTAATACAAAGAATGTTTTGTAAATAAAAAATAAAATCCTGCTTTTGTTGCAGGATTGTTGTGATGTTAGAATTTGTTTTTCCACATCATACTTTCAACTGGTTTATTGGGCTGCCCACTATATTTGGCATTGCTTTTTTGATTGTACTTTACTTCAATTTCTCCATCAACTGGAAAATAAATTAATTGCCCAATTGGCATGCCTGCATAAATACGTACAGGTTGTTTTACGGAAATTTCTAGTGTCCAATTTCCACAAAAACCAACATCGCCTTTCCCAGCAGTTGCATGTATATCAATGCCCAAACGTCCTGTACTACTTTTGCCTTCTAAAAAAGGAACGTGAGCATGTGTTTCAGTATATTCTGCTGTTACGCCTAAATAAAATTCATGTGGTTGTAAAACATAGCCTTCTTCAGGAATTTCAAAGCTTGTAATGGTGTTGTGTTTTTTTGCATCCAATTCCACATCGTCATACTTTGCCAATGTTGATCCTAAATGCACATCATAACTATTGCTACCTAAATCGTTGCGATGATAAGGAACAATTTTAATGGTTCCTTTTTCCATTTCTTCTAAAATTCTTTTGTCGGTTAAAATCATGTTAGTTATTTTTTGTAGTGGGCTTTACAGCTTTAATCAACTTTCTCGGCGTCGCACTCTTCAAGGTTCTGTTTTTCAATCATCAAAAACAATTAATTAATAATTCTCTTTATAAAAGTGCAATATAAATCGTAAATCTGCAATCTAAAATTTCAACTTATAATATGCCTTTGTTTTATCAACAAAATATTAACGCTACAACAAGATTGGCTGTTTGGAAAATTGAAGAAACTGAATCTTTTTTTAGTGGAACAGTACCATTGCAAAGTACTATAACCCATGCCCACAAAAGGTTACAACATTTGGCAGGTAGATTTTTATTGCGTTTCTTGTATCCCAATTTTCCGTATTCAGAAATACAAATTGCTAGTACAAAAAAACCTTATTTGCCCAACGAACAATATCATTTTTCAATTTCTCATTGTGGCGATTATGCTGCAGCAATTGTAAGTACAACCCATAGAGTAGGAGTTGATGTTGAATTAGAAACAGAACGTGTTGTAAAAATTGCACCAAAATTTTTGCACAAACAAGAATTGGAAGAGTTTATGAATAGCGATGAAGCATTGAATATTCAACAACTTACTTTATTGTGGAGTTGTAAAGAAGCAGTGTTTAAATGGTGGGGAAATGGAGAAGTAGATTTTAGTGAAATGATCAGAATTAAACATTTTGAATTGTTACAAAAAGGCAATGCTACTATTGAGTTTAAAGAAAATGAATTACAATTAGCGTATGAATTATTGGGTAAGCTTTGCGTTGCATGGGTAGTGCAATAAAATGTATGGCAAGAATTAACATGAATTCATTTTTAATTTCTTCAGTACAATAAAACCAGTTATACTAAATTTTTATTTTATTGCACAATGGTTATATTGCACAATCAATGCTAAACGAAATGGAATTGCTATGACCCTTGTTGATAGATTAAAGCATATTAAAATTATACGCTCTATTGTTTATGCAGTGGTTGGTATAATTACTTATCCAGGGCTAACTATTTTTAATAAAATTAAAATAGAAGGCACTGAAAACATTGAAAATTTACCTCATCAAAATGTATTGTTTGTTAGCAATCACCAAACTTATTTTGCGGATGTAATTACATTTATCCATATTTTTTGTGCAGTAAAATGGCGAAAGAAAAATAGGCTTGGCTTACCTTATTATTTAATAAATCCGTTTACAAATTTATATTATGTAGCTGCTGAAGAAACTATGAAAGGTAGTTTTATTAGTAGGATTTTTATTTTGGCAGGAGCATTAACTGTAAAGAGAACTTGGAGAGCTGGTGGCACAGAAGTTAGACGTGGATTGGATCCTAGCGATACTAGAAAAATAAATAAAGCATTGGAAAAAAGTTGGGTAGTTACTTTTCCTCAAGGTACAACTAAACCATTTGCACCAGGACGTAAAGGCACTGGCTATATTATTAAGAACAATCAACCCATTGTTATACCTGTTGTAATTAATGGTTTTTGGAGAGCCTTTAATAAAAAAGGGTTGGCCTTTAAAAAGAAAGGAACTACACTAAGCATACGTTTTAAAGAACCTATGATTATTGATTATACGCAACCTGCTGAATTAATTGTTGAGCAAGTAATGGATGCCATTGAGCAAAGCAAAAAATTTATGATGAAAGGAAAACATCATTTAATGAGTGCTTTAGATAAATAGTTACACCACATCTTGTATCATCCAAATATTACAACCGGTATGTCCTGAGTTGCCAAGTGGTTTATTCAAATATTGAAAGCCTAAC
>JAGOUF010000012.1 GCA_018061385.1 Chitinophagaceae bacterium
TGTTGCAAATTGATTATTTTATAATTGAAACTGTTTTAAGTAGTTTGTTTCTTCGTAACATTTTAGTAAAAAGTTGCAGTTTTTCAGCATCACTTCTGTAAATATCAATTTTAAGTTTTTCATCTTCAGAAATATGATGAAAGCCATATTTGGTAGCAGGTTCATTTACCGTTAGCTCATCGGTAGTTTTTTTGTGCAATTTATCTTTCATACATCAACTATTAAAAGCTAAAATTAAAGCTTTTTTTCTTTTGAAAAAATTACAAAAAAAGCAGCAATATTAATTTGCTGCTTTTAAAAACTTATTCATATTCAATTTTATAATCTTACCATAACTCTTACAGCTATAGGAAAATAAAATGCTGTATAATGATCTACATAATTTGGAATTTCGCCAAAGCCAATATCCTTAGGTACAATGTTAGAATTTTCTGGAGTGCCATTTCTTTGAATATCTGTAAATCTTACACCCACACCAGCAGAAAATTCAAGACTCCAATTGCTTAAATAACCCAAATCAAATTGCTTACCAATAATGCCCGCAAAGCCTTTTACACTTGTGGTATTTTTATAAGCACAATCTTTAGTAACAGAACCAGATTGCTTGTTGGTAAAACTTGCTACATCGGTATAAGTGTAGGTTTTGTATCTTGCCTCGGCACCAACAAATGTTTTGCTGTATTTGTCTTCATTCATACCAATTGTGTATTTAAGTTGTGTAACAGATCTAAACCCTGTTACTCCATTAAAACGATAAGCATCGAACATTTTACTAGAACCCAAAGTTGCATATTCAGTAGAAATTTCTAAATAGTCGTTGAAACGAAATCCAACTCCTGCACCAAGGGCAGATTGTGGCTCTAATACAGCCAATGGATTTACTGAAAGATACAAACCAGATTTTGGTTGAGCGTTTGCAGTGTTAATTGCAAATAACATTAACATTACGAAAGAGATGATTGCTTTCATTGTACAGATTTGCTTAATTGACGATTTTACTTTTTTGAAGGATGCAATTTGGTTGCGTAACTTATAGAAACCTACAAACTTTCCCAAATGTAGAATACTATGTGAACAAGTACAGAAATTTTATAGTACAAATGATTGTTTTTTCGAAAGTAAACAACCCTACAATATCGATATCGATTGATTATCAACTAATTAATTTAGAAAAAATACATTAATGAACTGTTGTTGCATTGGCTTTTTTATCAAACTGCATATAATACAGCTTGGCATAATATCCATTTAAAGCCAACAATTCATCGTGATTGCCCATTTCTTTAATTTCTCCTTTATCTAATACAATAATTTTATTGGCTTTACGTATGGTACTTAATCTGTGTGCAATTACAATAGAAGTTCTGTTTTTTATAAGTGCATCAATTGCTTTTTGAATAAGCATTTCACTTTCTGTATCAATAGATGATGTTGCTTCATCTAAAATTAATATGGCAGGATTGTACAATAAAGCCCTGATAAATGAAATTAATTGACGTTGACCAAGACTTAACGTATTGCCACGTTCCATTACATGATAATCGTAGTTGTTGGGCAATTGCATAATAAAATTGTGTACATCAATCATTTTAGCAGCTTCAATAACTTGTTGCTTAGTAATAGAAGGATCACGTAAAGTAATATTGTCTATTACTGAACCAGAGAATAAAAACACATCTTGTAAAACAACGCCCACATTTCTTCTTAAAAAATCATTTGAATAATTTTCTATGCTTATGTCATCAATTAAAATATTACCATGTTGTATACCATACAATTTATTGAGGACACTAATTATAGAAGTTTTACCACTACCTGTATGGCCAACCAAAGCAACAGTTTCTCCAGGTTTTACATGAAAAGAAATGTTTTTTAAAACATAGTTTTCGTTTGTATAAGCAAAAGAAACATTGTTAAATTTAATATCTCCTTTAAGTGTTGAAGCCACAATTTGATGGTTTGTAGAACCTGTGTTTATATTGTCTTTCTCTTCCTCATCTTCATTGTCCATTACTTTAAAAACACGTTCTGCTGCAATCATGCCCATTTGTAGCACATTAAATTTATCAGCAATAACTCTTAATGGTCTAAATATTTGATTGAGGTATAAAATAAAAGCCACCAATAATCCTGGCTGTAACTGTTTATCGGCAATCCACCAAACAGCCAAGCCAGTGCTAATTGCCAATACCAATTCTACAACAGGAAAAAATACACTGTAAGCAAAAATTGCTTTTACATTGGCATTTCTATGCTCTGCATTAATATTTTTAAATTTATTAAACTCTCTTTCTTCAGATGCAAATGCTTGTACAACTGCCATACCTGTAATATGCTCTTGAACAAATGCATTTAAACTTGCCACAGCATTGCGTACACGAATAAAACTTGTGTTTACAGTTTCTTTAAAATAATAAGTAGCTATAATTAAAAATGGAAATGGAATTAATGCAACTAAAGTTAATTGCCAATCTAACCAAAGCATAGTACCTAAAGTTACAATAATGACCAACAAATCTGAAATGATTGGAATTAATCCATCACTAAAAATATCATTGATGCTTTCAATATCATTGATTGTTCTTGTTGTTAATGTGCCTATGGGTGTATTATCAAACTGGCGAAGCTTTAAACCCATTACTTTTTTAAATACAGCAACCCTCATATCTTTTACAACATTTTGCCCAAGCCAAGCTGTTATAAATGAAAACGAAAAACGAATAGATGTTTCGATAATTATAAATACAATTTGAAAAATTGTAACCCATAAAATAAACTGTGCAGGAGAACTAATATCTTTTGAAAACAAGAAAAACTCTAACCAACTGGGCGAATCAATTGCTTTGCCAATGGCTTTATTAATGGTTAATTGAATTAATAATGGACGAATAGGAGCAAATACAGCCATTACAATTGCCAACAATAAGCTGATATAAAAAAACTTTTTGTATGGGCCAACAAAAGCAAAAACCCTTTGCAATAGAGAAAAATTAAAAACCTTTTTTTTAGCTGCCTCACTCATAATTGTTGCAAATGTATGTAGTAAGTTCAATCATATATTTTCAAGAATATTATAGAAGGCATTGTATACAATATATTTTAGCAGAACAACTTTGAAATAGTCATGCTTACTAAAAACTAAACTTTCAAATGGCCATGCTCACTTTCGTTGTATTCGAACTTAAAACGCTTGTGGCTCCATAAATAGTTTGATGGACGTTCTCTTACAGCTGCTTCAATATATTCAACTAATTTTTTAGTAATTTCCCCTTTAGGTAACTCATTTGGTGTTGTAGTTAATAAGCTAAAATCAATTTTATAATAGCCTCTTTTTACTTTGTAAAAGTTAGTCATTACTACAGCTGTATTCATTCTTACAGCACCTTTTTCTGGTCCAGTAAAAAAAGGGGTCATTTTTCCAAAGAAAGGAAGCCAATATGCTTTTAATGGATTGCTAGGTTTTTGATCGGCTGCTAAGCCTAAAGAATAAGGCTCTTTATTATACGTATGAAAGCTAGTTCTAAACTCATGAGCAGAAACCAATATTGTATTAAACTGCCCCCTCATTTGTAGCATTAATTTATTGATTGCCTTATTTGTCATTGGCATATAAACACCAATAAATCTGCCCTTAAAGTTTTTAGCAATGCCTAAATTAACAAACTCCCAATTAAAAAAATGACCTGTATGAAACTGAATACTTTGTCCAGTTTTATGTAGTTCATTTACCATACTAGAATCTACCACACATCGTTTATCAAACTCCTTTGGCGAAATAGAAATCAATTTTATTGTTTCAATAAATGTGTCAATAAAATTTCTGTAAAAATCTTTGGCTATGCTTACTTTTTCTTGCTCTGTTTTTTCAGGAAAGGCAATCGTTAAGTTACTCATAACAACTTTTTTTCTATAACCAAATATGTAATACACCAATACATAAATACCATCGCTTAATAAATACATTACCCTCCAAGGCAACAGAGATAAACCATAAAACAATGGATAAATTATGTAGTACATGGCAAGCAGTTTAGGGTTCTTTTGTTTGTTAGTTCAGTAGTTTATAAAATTATATTTTGCAACAACTCACTTTTATTCAAATGGTCTGTGTTGTAATGCAAACCTCTACTTTCTTTTCTAAACTCTGCTCCTTTTACAATTAAATAACCAACGGTAATAATATTTCTTAATTCACACAACTGTGGCGATACTTTGGTAGAACGATACAATTCTTCTGTTTCTATAAACAACAAATCCAATCGTTTCATTGCTCTAGCTAAACGAACATCAGTTCTAACAATGCCTACATAATCACTCATAATTTGTTGTAATTCTTTTTGACTTTGAGTAATCAAAATCATTTCTCTAGGGTCTGATGTTCCAGTTGCATTCCAATCAGGAACAGCCTCCCCAAGCCCCTCTCCAAATGGAGGGGTTGAAGCATTTCCATTTTTAAATTTATTCACTACATCTAAAAAAGCTCTATGACCAAAAACCATGGCTTCTAATAAACTGTTACTTGCCAAACGATTTGCTCCATGTAAACCTGTACTTGCACATTCGCCACAGGCATATAAATTTTGTATTGACGTACGTGCATGTTCATCAGTTTTAATACCTCCACAACTATAATGTGCAGCAGGTGCAACAGGAATCATATGTTGAGTAACATCAATACCAATGCTTAAACATTTTTCATAAATATTCGGAAAATGATGAATGAATTTTTCTTTGTCCATGTGTCTGCAATCTAAATACACATGTTCATTACCACCCTTTTTCATTTCGTTATCTATTGCTCTTGCGACAATATCTCGTGGAGCTAAATCTTTTCGTTCATCATATTTTTCCATAAAAGCTTCGCCAGCTTTATTACGTAAAATACCACCATCACCACGAACAGCTTCTGTAATTAAGAAAGATGGAGAAACCCCAGGCTCATACAATGCTGTTGGATGAAACTGAATAAACTCCATATTTTCAATTCTTCCTTTTGCTCTGTACACCATTGCAATACCATCGCCAGTTGCAATTTTTGGATTGGTTGTTGTTCTATAAGCTTGTCCACAACCACCTGTTGCCAACAAGGTAATATTGCTTAATATTTTTTCAATTTTATTGGTGTTTAAGTTTAACACATACACACCATAGCAAGTAATATCTAAAGTAGATTTGGTAACTAAAAAACCAAGATGATGTTGCGTAATAATATCAATTACAAAGCAGTGATTATAAATTTCAATATTATTGGTTTTAGAAACTTCGTCTAGCAATGCACGTTCCATTTCTTTTCCTGTAACATCTTTATGATGCAGAATCCTGTATTCACTATGTCCACCTTCACGGCCTAAAGCATATTCACCAGTGGCATCTTTATCGAAGCTTGCACCATATTCAATAATTTCTCTAATTCTTTCAGGACCTTCTTTTACAACGATTTCTACAATAGCTTCATTACACAATCCATCGCCTGCAATAAGGGTATCGTCAATATGTTTATTAAAGCTATCTTTTTCTTCATCCCAAACACCAGCAATACCACCTTGAGCATATTTGGTATTGGTTTCATCGGCATTGGTTTTTGTAATTACCAATACTTTTTTAGTTGGAAATTGTTTGGCTGTTTTTAATGCATAGGTTAAACCTGCAATACCACTACCTATAACGAGAAAATCTGTTTGCATAATTTTTTATTTGACCAGCTGAAGAATATCTATTATGCCTCTGTTGCGTCGCACACTTCAACATTAAGTACTTTAATAAACTGGTTTTAATTTAATAATCTATCCAAAAATTTATTTTTTTACTAGCATCAAATTCATTCCACTCGATTTCAGTTGAGAACTTAATAATTTTTTTATTTGTTGAAACTTGAGCGTTATTTCCAGCCACATTTCTACTTGAATTTGGTAATTTGATTATTGTTTGTAAGCTTATTTTTTTATTTGTTAGCCCTTTGAAAAACCGATTTTCAATTTCAAATATTTCCTTATTAGAAATAGAATCTTGTATTTTTCTAGAAAATGCATTTGCAGAAAATGTATAAAGGAAGTTGGAAATTGGAAAACGAAGAGATGGTTTTACTTGACCCATTTCGATAAAATCAGGAGGTGCATAATTGCCATTATAAAACATTTCTGTGCTCAAATCCTCCAAAAGACCATATTTCCCATTATCTTTTTTTAATACCCTCTGTAATAGCTCAAACTCATTAGTATTATTAAACGGATATGAAACTAATAAGTACATAGCCCCATTCTCTTCATTACAAAAAAGTTTTGCATATGCTGTAATTAAAATCTTCTTTTCATTAATTGATAAGCCTGTAATTGTATCAAGTTTAGATTTATAATAAACTAGACTATCCATTTTTTCTGGCGTATGTTTATGATTTGGGCGAGCTACTTTCTCTATTTCTTTTATTTTGGCTAGCATCTCTTTATACACGTTACCAAAGTCTAACTGTTGTTCATATACTCCACTACCATCTTCATTAAAAGTAAATGACTCAACTATATCGAAACAACTAGTTAAAAAAAATGCTAAAAAGACACTAATGACAAACTGAATTTTCATTTTATTTCACTTGATTTAATTATTCAGCAGGTTCCACCCAAGCATCATTTTCTTTTAATAAATTAATTAATTCATCAACTGCTATTTCACTATCAATATTTCTTTTTACAACTTCTTTGCTTTTGTATAGTGTAATTTTTCCAACACCACTGCCAACATAACCAAAATCTGCATCTGCCATTTCTCCTGGTCCGTTTACAATACAACCCATGATAGCAATTTTCACCCCTTTTAAATGGTTGGTTCTATTTCTAATTTTTGCTGTTGTTTCTTGTAAATCAAATAATGTTCTACCACAACTTGGGCAACTAATATATTCTGTTTTAGAAATTCTTGTACGTGTTGCTTGCAAAATGGAAAAGGCAGTATTATTTATAAACTGTTCTGTTGATTGATTTTGTAAATACGTTCTTCCTTCTGCTATTTGTCCATTAACTTTTGATTGGTTGTAGCTTTCACTTGTCATTCCAAAACAAACACCATCGCCAAAACCATCTAATAATAATGCTCCTGCTTCTGTAGCATAATGAATTAAATGTTCATCAGCCGTTTGCCAGTAACTATCCACAATTAATACAACTGGGTTTTGAATATTTCTGTTCATCAACTCCATGAACACCCTGCGTACAGCAGGCATTGCATGAGCATTTTTAGATGACAAGCAAAGCACTACAGACTTATCATTTGCTAATTCATCCAAGTAAGTAAAATCATTGATGCTAGTGCCATCATTGAAGCAATCCAGCATTACGAAATTCAACTTTTCATGCTTACCATCTGCTTCCACATATCCCTTTGCATCATAAATAGGAATATACTTTGCTTGGTCAGCAGCAATTACTGCATAGTTTGGCCAAGTAATAACCTTCAATGTTCCTGGCAATGCAAAAGGCAATTCTCCACCGCCCGTAAAAATATAATCAGCAGCACCATCACCAATATTCCATTTGTCTGTGACCTCATCATATTTATATCCAATACTTTCCAATGATGAAGGTGTAATATTTTCTAGCTTACTTAAATCAGCAATTACCACAGGTACATGATTGCCACCAACATTATCAACTGCAAATGTTTTTCTTCTTTTGTATTCAAAAGGATTGTAAGGGATTTTATCAATAGCAGCCATGCTTTCAGCCTTTTGCCTCTCTTCTTCAGTCTTATACCTTTTAACCAAATCCCTACAAACAGGAATCTCCAGTTCTGGGTCTTCGGTTAATGAAACACGAACCGTATCACCAATGCCATCTTCCAATAAAGTTCCAATACCAGCAGCACTTTTCACACGTCCATCTTCACCATCACCAGCTTCTGTAACGCCTAAATGTAAAGGATAAATTTCGCCAAACTCAGTATCCATTTGTTGAACTAGTAAACGATAAGCCTGCACCATTACCTGAGGATTACTGCTCTTCATACTCAAAATAATATTGTGATAATCTTCACTACGTGCAATACGCAAAAACTCCATGGCACTTTCTACCATTCCATTTGCTGTATCGCCATAACGGCTCATAATTCTATCACTCAAACTACCATGATTGGTGCCAATACGCATAGCAGTTCCATGTTCTTTACAAATTAATACCAGTGGTGTAAACCGCTCTCTTATTCTTTCAATTTCCTCAGTATATTCTGCATCGGTATATTCAATTTGTTCAAACTTTTTCTTATCAACATAATTACCTGGATTCACCCTCACTTTTTCTACAATTCTTGCTGCAATTTCAGCAGCATTGGGTGTAAAATGAATATCGGCAATTAAGGGTGTTGTATAACCACGTTTACGCAGTTCATCTTTTATGTTTTGTAAATTCTCTGCTTCTTTTTTTGAAGGTGCAGTAATACGAACTAATTCAGCACCAGCTTCAATACAACGAATGGTTTGTTCTACAGTTGCCATTGTATCCATGGTATCTGTAGTTGTCATTGTTTGTACACGAACTGGATGATTGTTCCCCAACAATAAATTACCAATTTTTACTTCTCGTGTTTTTAATCGCTTGTATTGAGTAAGTGAATTACAATATAGTTGCATGCCAATATTTTAATGATGTATGTATATACTGCAAAAGTGCTTAAAAATGCAATACTTTTGGTGAACTAAATTATAACCATGAAAAAGCTGTATTGTTTACTATTTCTTTGCTTAAGCTACACTGTTTATGCACAGGAAAATTTTAAAGACTTAGGCATTTTGCTCAAATTAAGTTCTACGTATAGCTTATTTCCTGATTCGTTAAGAAATATTGAGCCAAGAATTTATCAAAATAAAACTTATGCAGCCAAAGAACATTATAACGATAGTTCATTGTTAGTTTTCATTCCCAATAAATTCAATGCCTCTAAATCTTACGAAATTGTTTTCTGGTTTCATGGTTGGAACAATACCATTGATTCTACCATTCATTCGTTTAACTTAATTGAACAATTTACCAATGCTCACAAAAATGCCTTACTTGTTTTTGCAGAAAGTGCTAAAAATGCACCTGATAGTTACGCAGGAAAATTTGAACAACCCAATAATTTTAGCTTATATGTCCAAGACATTGTTACACAACTTCAGCAAAAGAATATTTCTGTTTCAAATAAACCCGCATCAATAATAATTGCTGGTCATAGTGGGGCTTACAGAGCTCTTAGTTATATTACACTTTATAGTAAGTATGCTATTAAGGCAATTGTTTTATTTGATGCTTTGTACGGCGGAGAAGAAAAATTTTCTATGTATTTACGCAACAATAAGAATTGTAAATTCTTAAATATTTATACCACTAGTGGAGGAACTTTAGAAAACTCAAAATCATTGTATTCAACAATGATTGCTTGGCAGTGGAACGCACATTCTACAAATGAAGAAGCCAATTTCTCGAA
This sequence comes from Chitinophagaceae bacterium, assembly GCA_018061385.1. Taxonomy (GTDB): domain Bacteria; phylum Bacteroidota; class Bacteroidia; order Chitinophagales; family Chitinophagaceae; genus UBA1930. The sequence goes on from JAGOUF010000012.1 coordinate 9,451, forward strand.
ACAAAAGCCCTATATTTTTGTAAAGTCTTCTAAAAATCATACGACTGTTTTAGAGTTGTTTTATGAAGCCTATTTATGGGCAAGTTCACTGTAAGTGTGCTATTGCAAACAAAGATTCAGCAAGTTATTCTAAAACAAAAATGCCCCAAAATAGAGCATTTAATAATATGTATGTGAATGAAATTTATTGCAACACTTCTCTAGCAATTACTAGTTTTTGTATTTCAGAGGTTCCTTCGCCAATGGTGCAAAGCTTGGCATCTCTATAATATTTTTCTACAGGAAAATCTTTTGTATAGCCATAACCACCAAATATTTGAACTGCATCGTTCGCAACTCTTACAGCAACTTCACTGCTATAATATTTTGCCATTGCACCGTTTTTAGTCAGCTTTTCTCCACGTTCTTTCAAATCACAGCTTTGTAAAATCAACAATTCACTAGCCATAATTTCTGTTGCCATATCAGCCAACTTAAAACTAATTCCTTGAAAATTGCAAATGGGTTGATCGAATTGATGACGTTCTTTTGAATATTGCAGTGCAGCTTCATAAGCACCTTTTGCAATGCCTACAGATAATGCAGCAATAGATATACGTCCACCATCTAAAATTTTCAATGCCTGACGAAACCCATCACCTACTTCTCCTAAACGTTGGCTATCTGCAATTACACAATTATCAAATATCATTTCTGCAGTTTCGCTGGCTCTCATGCCCAATTTATTTTCTTTTTTTCCAGCCATAAATCCAGTAGTTCCTCTTTCTACAATAAATGCAGTTGAGTTACCACTTGTTCTTGGCTCACCAGTTCTACAAATTACCACAGCAATATCTCCACTTTTACCATGTGTTATCCAACTTTTAGTACCATTTAAAATCCAATTATTGCCCTCTTTAACTGCAGTTGTTTTCATATTTCCAGCATCGCTACCTGTATTGGGTTCTGTTAAACCCCAAGCTCCAATATGTTCAGCAGTAGCCAACTTTGGTAAATATTTTTGTTTCTGTTCTTCGTTGCCAAACGTTAAAATATGATTGGTGCAAAGACTGTTGTGTGCAGCCACACTTAAACCAATTGAACCACATACTTTAGAAATTTCTTGTACAATTGCATTGTATTCAAAATAACTTAAACCAGCACCTCCATATTCGTGTGGTACCAAAACGCCCATCATTCCCAATTTGCCCAATTCTTTAAAAATGTGCACAGGAAATTCTTGTGTTTCATCCCACTCCATTACATATGGTTTAATGTATTGATGAGCAAAATCTTTTGCTGTTTGAGCTACTTGCTGTGTTAATTCTGATGCTGAAAAATTCATTGTTCTTTTTTTAATAGATTAGTCCTGCATTGCTACAGGACTAATTTGACATTGCAATCGATAAAGGCTGTGCTAACATTCGTTAGTTTTGCAAACTTAGGGGATAATAGTTTTCAAATACAAAAAAATCTTAAGACTTGAATTGAAAGCATGATAAAAGGGAAAAAGGCTAACTTCACATTACATTTTTTTATGAAACAAGTTGCAATTATTTTTTTATTGCTTGGTACAATTGTATCGAAAGCACAACAGAATGCTGTTGTAACTGGTGGAAATGCCAGTTCAAACAATGGCAGTGTAAGTTATTCTGTTGGGCAAGTGGATTTTGTTTCTCTATCTAACACCACTAATGTAGGAGTTCAACAATCTTATGACAACTCAATTTCGTTGCCTATTACTGGCCTTGTTTTAACTGCCTCCAAAAAAGGGAAAGAAGTATTGCTTAATTGGGAAACTACCACAGAAATAAATTCGAGCCATTTTATTGTTCAACGTTTTACCAATAATCGTCCTGCATTTGACAGCATTGGAATTGTTTCAGCAAAAGGCAATAGCAATTCAGTTTCAAAATATTCTCTCTCTGATAAATTACCAGCAAAAGGTACCAATTATTATAGATTGAAGCAGATAGACAAGGATGGTAAGTTCATTTATTCTGCAACAGTTGCAGTAAATTTTGATGGTTTGTTTACAGTTTCTTGTTATCCCAATCCGACCACTCATTCTATTAAATTGGATGTTGGTATCGCTGATACAAAAGGATATTCTTACCAACTTTTTGACCTGAATGGCAAACTGGTTAGTGCAGCAGCAATTACTAGTTCCATAACTACTATTAACCTTGAAAGTTTAAAGGCTGCTACTTACATCATCAAGGTCATGAACAATAATACTGAATCAGTTTCCATAACTGTAATAAAAAAATAATATGAAAAAGATACAGCTATTGATTGCATTGCTCGGTTGCATTTTTTGTGCAACAGCACAATCGCCCCAAAAAATGAGTTACCAAATGGTAGTTCGAAATAGCAGTAATGTATTGATAGCAAACCAAGTTGTAGGTGTGAAAATCAGCCTGCTGCAAGGTTCTGCAACAGGAACTGCTGTGTTTGTTGAAACTCATGCACCAACCACCAATGCCAATGGTTTAGCAAGCTTGACAATTGGAGATGGAACAAATGTAACTGGGAGTTTTGCTGCTGTAAATTGGGCCAATGGACCTTTTTTTATTAAAACAGAAACAGACCCAACTGGTGGAACAAGCTATACCATAACAGGCACAAGTCAATTGATGAGTGTGCCTTATGCTTTGTTTGCTGGCAGTACCACCAACTTAGGTAAAACACATGTGGTAATTAGTGGAGATTTAACTGATGCTGAAGCAGCTGCAAAGATTGCAACAGAAGCAGGACCAAATACGCAATTTCTTTGGATACAGAATACTAGTAAGTTAACTTCTCTTACAATTAGTGAATTAAAGAATTTAATAGAAGTAGTGGTAGTTGGGAATGACAGATTAACGACAATTAGCTTACCAAACTTAGCAACCATTTCCTCGAAAATATCGATTACTGATAATGATTCTTTGGTAAATATTTCAGCACCTTCTTTAGTAAATGTTTTGGGTTTATTTGAAATAAAAAACTGCAAATCCTTGGTATCATTCTCTTTACCATTATTGGCTAGAATAGGTTATTCATTTACACTGACAAGCAATCCCTTAGTTGTTTCTTTTAATTTAAATTCTCTAAAAACCATTGGTGGAGACTTAACTATTTCTATTAATAATTCACTTTCAGCAATAGATTTTCCTTTATTGAAAAAAACAAAAGCATTTTCAGTTGGGAATAATGCTAACTTAACAAGTCTTTCAATTCCAGTTTTAGACACTGTAACTTATTTTACAACTAATGCAAATAATTTAGCTGCTGTGTCTGCTCCTTCCTTAACTGCAATACTTGGTGTTGGAACTAATAAAGGTCTAAGCATTCTCAATAATAACAGCGTATTAACAGCATTATCTTTCCCTAATTTGAATAATGTTGAAGGCGTACTTTCAATTGCAAATAATCAAGGTCTTTCTAATATAAATTTACCTTCCATTGCTAAAGTAGCAGCATTTAATATTACAGGAAATTTTAACCTTTCAACATTATCAGCAAATTTTAGTACAGCTGATAACATAACAGTTTCCAATAACAATGCTCTAACATCCATCTCATTTCCACAATATATAAATGGAAGTGGCAATATTACAATTGCAAGCAACAATGCTCTAACATCTATCTCAATGCCACAATTTACAAACGGGGTTGGCAATATTTTAATTACAAGTAATACTTTATTGGCAACAATATCTTTCCCTCAACTAGTTTCACTAACGGGTAATATTGGCTTCAATGGCGATATTGCTTTAACAACAATATCTTTTCCTCAGTTATCTACCATCAGCGGTTATATCCAGATTTCGAATAGCAGTATACAAAATATTTCGTTTCCAGAGTTGGTTACAATAACCGATTATCTTTCAATTGCAGGAAATATTTCATCGCTTTCTTTTCCTAAGTTGCAGAATGTTCCAAATATGAATATTGGAGGAGTAGGCAGTGGTATTACAATATCATTTCCACAGTTGAGAAATGGTGGATTTATAACCATAGCTAATTCTAGTGCAAACTCTATATCGCTTCCCTTATTAACGAAGGTTAACAACGGCCTTAGCATTTCAGGCAATGGAATAACAAGTATCAGTTTGCCATTATTAGATACTGTTAACACAATGCAGATTTATAATAGCAATCAATTAACATCCATCTCACTTCCTGCACTAAAAACTGTAATCACAGATTTTTCAATTAATTCAAATTCACAACTTACCACTCTATCAATACCAATGTTGAGTAGTTTGGGAACTACCAATTCAACAGCTTCAGCAATAAATTTAAATGGAAATAAGTTTTCAAGTGTAGAAGTTAATGCTTTATTAAACAAGCTTGCAACTATAACGCCTTCGTTGGTCAATAAAAATATTAATTTAAGTCAATCACCTTCTGCCCCACCAACTGGTCAGGGTTTAATTGACAAAGCAATTTTAATTGGCAGACCCAATACAGTTAGTACCAATTAGACATTTTATTTTCTTCTTTATTTTGAGGAATCTAATTATAAGAGTGTTTCATAAAAAATGCTTTGGGCAAATAGCAAAATGCTAAATTGATGTCAATTTTATGCATCTACTCCACACTTAAATAAGGAGCAATTTTATTAAACACTTCGTTGGTTATAAATACAATCTTTTTTATATCTGCAACTGTAGAATATCCTCCATATTTGGTACGATAAATTACAATTGCTTTAGCAATACTTTTATCAATGTATGGATGAACACTTAAATCATAATCAGTTGCAGTATTGATGTTGATTTTTCGCAACTCAATCGTCTTAATCTGTAAGTATGGTAGAATGGCATTGTAAATAGAATCAACCATTCCATAGGTTTCTTTAATTTGTTGAACAGAAATAAAACCACCCAGCTTTTCTCTGTAGTTAACAATTTTATAAGGCAAACTTGTGCCAATATTGGGCAATGCTTTAAAATCGTAGGGTGTTGCTAAATTTATATCAACTACCAATGGTTTATTGTATGTATTGGTTGAATTGTTGTTGTAAGGTTTACCACCTGACGCAACTCTTGTATCAGCAATTTTTATATATGGAATCAATCTATCTGCTTCATCTTTTCTCAAGCCCCAAATTTTTCTTATATCTTCTGCATTTTTAAACTTTCCCCCTTTACTTCTATAATTAATAATTGTTTGAATGGTTTTGGCTCTTAACCCCAATTTTAGCCAACCTTCTTCAGAAATAGTATTTGGATCAAACAAAAAAAGAGTGCCTTTTATGGGCTCGTTTGTATTGTACTTAGAAGAATTGTTGTAACCATTATCAGCATTACTATACTCCTTTTTATTCTCTTTATTGCTATTGGTGGTGAGTTCAGCAATTTGATGAACTATGGTTGAATCCGCTTTTTGAGGCAGCTGCTTTACTCCATAAAATTTTGGCAACACAGTAAAAGCTACCAATAAAAATAAAATTACAAAAACAGCAATTCTATCTTTTGCAGTAAACGTAAAATAGTCTTTGATGATTTTCTTCATAAAATAAATTTTTCTGAACAAAAAGAGCATCATTAAGCAATTGAAGCAAATAAAACACCTC
>JAGOUF010000304.1 GCA_018061385.1 Chitinophagaceae bacterium
ACTGTGTTTGTTTAAACGCAAGTGTGGAATGCCACGTTTTGCAGCTTCATCAACAATGCATCCAGTACTTGGGCCAAGCCTTGTATCTTCTCTAATTTCTCTTAATTGTTGTATGTCTTCTTCTAAATTATATGCCTCTCCATTTACCAATGCTTGAGCAATTTTTACAGATGCTTTAGCAGCATACACACCTGCGTCCTCCTCCATATAACTAAACACAACAAAATATTTTCCTTGTTCACCAGTACCACGAGTACGCCCAAATCCAGTATCCATACCTGCAAGGGTTTGTAACTCTAAAGCAATGTGTTCAATTACATGCCCCATCCAAGTACCTTCTTTTATTCTCATAAAAAAACCACCATGTACACTTTCACTACATCTGTGTTCAATTAAACTTGGCATCAATGCTTCCAATCTTTCTAAAAAACCATCAATTGTATTGGTGGGGCGTTCTTCTAACTCTTCAAGGTTCAGCTCCATTTGAATGAGTTTCCCTCTACGAACACTCCAATAATTAGGGCCACGTAATACTTTAATTTGTTCAATTCTCATAAAGAATTATTTGTGTTGTTTGGTTTTGGTAATGTGCTTTAGCATAAGCATGAAGCACCTGTGGCGTCGCACTCTTCAACTTGTAAAACAATATTGAGCAAGACGAGTTTTGAAGATAAGGAAATATTGGTATTGACAAAAAAAATGTAGTAGGGAGAGAGGAAGTTGCGAGTTATAAGTTAAGAATTAAGAGTTGTGAGATGTGAGTTGTTGGACGTTAAGAGTTGGGAGAAATTTGCTAGGATTTCTATAGTTGTTTAAGGGATTTTTCTTGCTTCTGAATGACATGGAGAATTTTTTGTAGTTGCATTGTTACTTAAAATGGGCATAGGTTTAGTTAGCTTGTAGGGTTTTTAATTTTGGCTTCATAATCTGCTTTTAGCAAGGAGAAAATAATAGAATCTTCTATAATTCCATCTTTGAAATAATGCTGTTTTAAATAACCTTCTTGTATAAAACCCAATTTATTAACTATACTTAATGAGGCAATATTTGTTGGTCCAACAAATGCTTCTATTCTGTTTAAGTTCATAATAGTGAAACCGTAATCGATAATGGTTTTTACAGCTTCGCCCATATAGCCTTTTTGTTTAAATTCTTCTTTGGTTAACGAATAACCGAACTCGGCTCTACTATGTAATGAATACCAATTGTGAAAACCACAACTCCCAATAACCTCATTGGTTTCTTTCAAAATCAGCTTAAATTGTACTATTGTTCTATCGTAAGTTGTGTATCCACCTTTTACCTTTTCTTGTTCTTTTAAGAACTCTTCATTGGTAGTAAGTCCTAGTTGATTTTTAATTTCTTCTTCGGTGTAATGTTCAAAAATGTAATTAAAACCTTCTGGCGTAAGCTTTCTTAATAATAATCTTTCTGTTGTAAGCACTTCAAATTCCATTGTTCTAAATTAGAGCTTAGTTCACACTATCTGCCATTTTTTTTTTAGGATTGCTCAACAGATTCCTCATTCTTCGGAATGATATAAAAATTTGTTTTGATGATGCAGCGTTTAAAATTTATATCAAATTTAAAAACGTATCAATTTCTTCTTTTGTGGTAAAAAAATTTGGACTAACTCTAATGTTCTCACCTTGCAATGTTACCAGCACTTTATTTTCAATCAGTTTTTCGTACAGTGTTTTAGATGTTTCAAAAGAACCCATAGTAAAGTGAACAATTGCCGTTCTATCTTCTCTATTTTTTATAGGCGATATTATTTGATATCCTTTTTCTTGAAGTCCAGCAATTATAAAATCTGTATTTTCTAGTGCCTTTTCGTAAATATTTTCTACACCAATATGAAGCAGTAATTGTAAACCTGCAGACCAAGCATTGAAAAGTGTATATGCAATTGTACCAGTTTCAAATTTTCTAGCATCATTGTGGTAAGCAAGTTCATCATAAATTGGCTCTGCAGCAAACATTCCAGGCAATGTTGGATGAATCATTTTTACAATTCTTTTGCTAACATATAAAAACCCTGTTCCATGCAATCCAAGTAACCATTTAAAACCACAGCCTGCCATTACATCAATTTGCATTTTTTCAACATCAATAGGAATCATGCCAGCTGCTTGTGCAGCATCAACAACAAATATTGCACCTTTCTTATGAGCAATTTTACCAATTTTCAAAAGGTTTGGTTTAAAACCGCTATTAAATCTTACTGCAGCAATGGCTATAACTCGAGTGTTTTTATCAGTTAGTTTTTCTATTGCTTCTGGATCAAAGCTGTGATCTTCATTTAATTTAGCAAAGCGAATTTCAACACCTTTTTTTCTAAGATTTAACCAAGGAAAAGTATTGTTCCAATGTTCATTTTCAGGAATTACAATATTGTCGCCTTTATTAAAGTCTATACCTTGAGCAATCATGCCAATACCAATTCCTGTGCTTGTTGTTAAAGCAAATTCTTCTGCAGAACCGCCCAATATTTTTGAAAGCAACACACGAATATCATTACGCTGAAAAGCTTTTTTATCAACAGGAATTAATTCTGTTTTTAGAATTATTTGAAGTTGATCATTTACCAAAGTATTTAATGGAGACTGTGAAGCATTGTTTAAATAAACAGCTTGTTTGGTTACAGGAAACAATGCTCTAATTTGCTCTATATTCATACATCCAATTTAGATTGTTTCAATATGTTTCAACTGTTGTTTTTTATTTAAAAAAATTTTAGAAAGCTAAAGATCACTTATGTCTGCTACAATTAAATAAGTAGGTTGCTTTTTAATTTTTTTTAATTCATTTATCCAAGCAGCTTGAGAACTGTAGATTCTTTCACCTTTTGTATTCCAACTTTCTGGGCTACATAAACAACCCATTGAAGGCGTATTGGGAAAATATTTTTTCTTGTGATAGTAAGCAGGATTAATGGTTGTACCATGAGCAATGATTTCAGAACGACCCAATTTCCCCGCTTCAAAAGTTTCCATTAAAGATGTATATTTTTTTAATGGACCTAATAATTTGGTATAAAAAATTTCATATAACCTGTCGTTGCCAAAAAATATTTCAGTTCCATTTTCAAACGGAAGAACCATTTGCAAGTTTGTAGTTGGTCCAATCCAATTGTTGTTAGAAGTATCCAATCCTGTTATTTTAAATAAACCTTGAGGCGTATTTCCGTTGGTTAAATAATAGGGCAAATTGGTGATTGAACGAGCAAGTTGTGGAAACTTAAGTGGTACATTGTTTTCATCAGTTCTCCATTTACCGTTGGCATTCCTAATCATTAAATATCCTGGTTCATCTCTATTGGTTGATTGAAAACTGCAAAGCACAGTTTGACCTGACAAAAATTGAGGATTTAGAAAATCTTTTTTCTTTGGAAGAGTGGATTTTTTTTTCTTTCCACCTTTTACTGTAAGCTATATAGTATGAAGAGGTATAGAACGAGTTTGTTTTTTTTATAAGTGGAAATAAATTTGAATTTGCCATGTATTCTAATGCAATGGCTTTTACTTTATCTGTTGCTAAGGTTTCCCAAATTGTTGCTATATTATTTGGGAATTTTTTTGGATATATTGTATAAAGCATTTCTAAAAAGGAGTGCTGAAAACTTGCATTGGTTTGTGATAAATTTTTTATTTGTGTTGGAATTTTTTGCTCAAAACCTTTTGGAACATATAGCATCAATTCCATTGCCCAAAAAGTTTCAGACAGTTTTTTGTAGTTCAATTCATTTGGGGGTAAAGAAATTGTTTCTTCGATTTGTTCAATAAGCTTATTGGTTACTGAATCTCTGCAATATTTAGAAGCAAAAAAATATGTAGTAGATGGTTGTGCAAATGAATTTATTGTGAATAGCAAAAAGATAAATGAAGTGAATAGTTGTTTTTTAGAAATTTTATTTAACATACGCC
>JAGOUF010000305.1 GCA_018061385.1 Chitinophagaceae bacterium
GACGATATTATTACCACAGGAGCAACTTTAGAATCTTGTGGCAAAATAATACTTCAACAAAATTGTGCTGCTTTAAGCATTGCCACAGTTGCATATACTGCATAAATAAATTTAACCCTTATAGTATGCAAATTGGTTTTACATTTGAAACAATATGATGAAAGCAGTTGCTATAATTACTATATTTTGTTGCTTTGTATGTACAATTACAAGTTGCAAAAAAGAAGGCTTTATTACAAGCAGTGATGCGTTGTTAAGAACCTCAACAGATACCTTACATTACGATACGGTGTTTACTACCATTGGTTCAGTAACTCAATCGTTTAAAATTTTCAATCCAAATGATAAAAAATTAAACTTGAGTTCAATACAATTAATGGGTGGCAATACTTCTTTTTTTAAAGTTAATGTAGATGGAATAGTTGCTACAACTTTTAGCAACATAGAAATTAATGCCAACGATAGTATTTATGTGTTTGCAATGGTAACCATTAACCCCAATGCCAATCAATTGCCTTTTGTTGTACAAGACAGTATTAAAATTGACTACAACGGCAATACTCGTTTTGTACAATTGGATGCACTAGGCCAAAATGCTCGTTTTTTAAGAGATAGAAGAATTACCACAGATACAACTTGGAACAATAATTTACCTTTTGTAATACTGGGAAGTTTAACTGTAGATGCAGGTAAAACTTTAACCATTGCAAAAGGAACAAAAGTATATTTTCATGCAGATGCTCCAATGGTTGTGAGGGGCACATTAAATGCAATAGGCGAAAAATATGATAGTACTAGAATACAGTTTGCAGGTGATAGACTGGATGAATATTACAGAGATTTTCCAGGAAGTTGGCCAGGTATTTATTTTACAGAAACTAGCATTAACAATAGCATGAAATATTGCATTGTAAAAAACGCTTATCAAGGTGTAATTGCACAAAACCCTTCTACCAACAGTGTTGAAAAGCTTAAACTTAATGAGTGTATTTTTGATAATATTTACGATGTTGCAGTTGGTGCAAGCAATAGCAGTGTTAGTGCTACCAATTGTTTAATTAGCAATTGTGGATACAATATTTTTTTTACTGCTGGTGGAAATTATACAATTAATTATTGCACAGTTGCTAGTTATGGCAACAATTATTTGCAACATAAAAATGCGGTACTTAATGTAAGCAATATTGTAAATGCAACTACTACCAATAGTTTAACAGCTAATATTAGCAATAGTATTTTTTATGGAGATGGTGGTTTGGTAGAAGATGAAATTGTGTTGAATAAGCAAGGCAATACTCCTTTTGCTGTTACCTTTAATAATGTATTGTACAAAATGAAAAGCAACGATCCTGCTGCAGCAAATTTTACAGGCAATAAACTTAAAAATATTGCACCCAATTTTGATAGCATTGATAATGGATTACGCTATTATAATTTTAGATTAAAACCAACATCAGAAGCAATTAATAAAGCCAACAGTACTGGTACATTAATTGATTTAGATGGAAACAATAGAGTTGTAGGCTTACCCGATTTGGGCTGCTTCGAAAAACAATAGATTAAACTTTTTTAACCAACATTTGTTATTATTAAAACTAGAAAATGAAACAATTATTTATTTTATCGCTTTTTGCCATGATTACATCTTTTACAGCAGTTAATCCACCTGCAAATATTTATTCATTTAAAGTAAAAAGCATAGATGGAGGAACTATTGATTTTGCTAAGTTTAAAGGCAAAAAAATATTAATTGTAAACACAGCGTCGGAATGTGGTTTCACCAAACAATACAAAGCTTTAGAAGAGGTATACGAGAAATATAAAAATAAATTAGTAATTATTGGCTTTCCTTGTAACCAATTTGGAGGTCAAGAAAGTAAAAGTGGAACTGAAATTCAAGAGTTTTGTAAAAAAAATTATGGTGTAACCTTTCCATTAGCAGAAAAAATTGAAGTAAAAGGCGATAATGCTGCAGCAATTTATAAGTGGTTGTGTAACAAGAGTGAAAATGGCGTTTTAGATGCAACCATTGATTGGAATTTCAATAAGTTTTTAGTTGATGAACAAGGCAAGATGTTGGCTTATTTTCCAAGTAAAGTAACACCGGATAGTGACGAAATTTTAAACTACTTAAAATAGAGTTTCAACAATTTTTTAATAATTTAAAGGTTTAAGCAATTTGTTTAAACCTTTTTTTATATTTACATCAATAAAATGTAAAATATGAAAAGGAATGCTATTGTTTATTTGCTACTTATTTTTTTTATTACAGCATCTTTTAATGTTTCTACACCCAAAAGTATTTATCAATTTAAAGTGCCTTCTATCGAAGGCGATGTAATTGATTTCTCAACATTTAAGGGTAAAAAAATTATGGTGGTAAATACAGCATCAAAATGTGAGTACACTTATCAATTTACCAACCTACAAAATTTGTATAATTTATATAAAAACAAATTGGTAATCGTTGCATTTCCATCAGATCAGTTTAATGAAGAATCAGAAAGTGGAGATGATATTAATATGTTTTGTAAAGTACGTTATGGTGTAACTTTTCCTGTAGCAGAAAAAACCCCCATACTTGGCGACAGTGCTTCACCAGTATATAAATGGCTGTGCAGCAAAAAAGAAAACGGCGTAATGGATGTAAATATTAAATGGAGTTTTAATAAATTTCTACTAGACGAAAAAGGAAAAATCATTGCTCATTTTGCCAGCAATGTAAAACCCGATAGTGATGAGGTTTTAAAATATTTAAAATAAAACACAATAAAAAAGCGTTCTTTTTAGAACGCTTTTTTTATACTATTAACGCAGCAAACCTGCAGCCCATTCTACTGCATAAACGGCTTTAAAATATTTAACTCTTAATTCTATTTGCTTTTGCAAAGTTTCTATGAGCTTGTTTTCTCTTGAATTAATTACAAACAAACTGCTCTCTCCATTTTTAAATTTCAACACTTCTGTTTTTAATAAAGTATTGTAATTGTTGTAAGCACTATTAATAATTGACAATTGTTTTTGTAGCAAGTTGGCTTCTGTAAAATAGCTTCTTATTTTATTTTCTACCTCCCAACGTTTGGCATTTAACTGTAAGTTGGTTTCTGTAATTTTTAGCTTAGCTTTTTTGTATTCTCCACGTCCCTCTCTTATAAATAAGGGCAACTTAAAATCTATTCCCCATTTATAATTATTTTCTAGTAACGCTGCATTAAAACCTTTTAAAACATAGTAGTCTTTATTTAATAAATTGTACTTAAAGTTTAATACGGGTAACAAGCTTTGAAACTTTAATTTTCTTTCAACTTCTAATGCATCTAACTTAAAATTGTACGATGAAATTATTGGGTTTTCATTTTGTGCTTTTGTTACAAGATCATTTAATGAAGCATTGAAATTGTTTATTGCAAAAGCAATAGTATCTGGTAAAAATTGTTCAGGTAAAAGATATGCACTATCATTTTTTAGCCATAAATAATTACTTAAATTGTAAACAGCAGCATTTAATTTAATGGATGCATCGGCTTGTAAAATTTCAAAATTTTGTACCTGTGTAAATGCTTCAATACTATCGGCCCAAGCTCTATCTCCATTTTGATAGGCAATTTTTACCAGCCTTAATCTATCGGTAGAAATATTTAAAAACTGATTATAAATACTATATAGTTGATAAGCACCAGCCCATTGCCAATAGCTAGTATATGCATCAAATAAAATATCGTTTAAAATTCTTAAACGCTCTTGTTCACTTTGATTTTTAAAAATTTTTGCTTGTTGCAAAGCTGCTCTTCTTTGGTCAATTAATAAACCTTTTACAAGTGCAACTTCAACACCTGCATAACTGGTTTTGCCACTCGATATTTCATTTGCTAAATTATTACCTCCATTATTTTCAATACCTGTTTTAACATCAATACCAATTGG
>JAGOUF010000306.1 GCA_018061385.1 Chitinophagaceae bacterium
CACTAAGAGGCTCCCAAGTATACACATAATTGGCATTTGAGCTACTTACATTTAAAGTAGTAGCTGCATTTTCACAAATTAGCGATAATGGAGAACTTACATTAATAGCTGGAGGAGCTGTAATAGTAGCAGTTACAGGGTAACGTGCACCCTCGCAACCATTAGAAATTTGTAAATTATAAAAATAATATTGGTAACTAGGCGTAAGATTAAAATCCATAGCAACTACACCTGGAATAGACCAAGGAAGTGTATGAGGAGGTGTTGGAATACCAGACCTCCATGTATTTGGATTTGTACCCACAAAACCAATATAATAAGTACCTACTGGTAACACAAAATTTAAAGGTACTGTTTGAGCAACCGATGGAGTACCTGTATTGGTAACTGATGTAGTACCTGCATAACTTAAAAAAGTTGCACCTGTTGCACTAACAGTTCTTGCTTCAATTGTAAATGCAGTACCAATAACCGCAGATGGATAAATATCTAATGAAGCTAAAGTTAATGGAGTTGAAACAGTTAAAATCATGTATGCACCTGTGATTAACGTAGTTTGAAAACTTCCGATTGTGGTTACATGATTCCAGTTACCATCTCCAGGAATTGGACCACCTCCAGAACCACCTTCTGTTGCACTTACATAGTATTTTGTAGTAGCAGAAATTACTGGAGTTGTAAAAACATCACCTGTAAATAGTGGAGTTAATGTTGTCGAATCTGCATACCATTTAATAACTGCTGAAGGGTCGGCAGCGACTGCTCCTAAATTTACCGTTCCAACACCACAACGAGTAGCAGGTGTTGTTGAAGTAATAGCAGGGCTGTTAACATCTAATGTAACTACATTAGATGGAGAAGACCCAATAGGTGTCCCTCCACATTTTACTACCAATCTAAAATCTGTTGCTGTATAAATAGTATCTGTTGTGTAAGGTATTGTTATTCCCATTGGAATATCAGTCCATGTATTTGCATTCTTAGGAGATCGTTGCCATTGAAATTCTCCACCTAAAACATCTACGCCATCAACATCTAATATCGCAGTACCTTTTGCACAAACTTCTGTTTTACTAATTTTTATTTGTACTGGAACAGGCTGGTTTAAAATCATAAACCCTTTAATATTCCCACTTACAGGGAATGAGTTCACACCTAAAGCAGCTGTAGTAGGCACATCACTTAAAATTGCAGTTGTTGCAGCTACATTTGGTGTAGTTGCAGAATCTTGAGCAGAAATAAAATACTGAACTGAATCGCCAGCAATTATTGCACTACTCAATAAACTATAATTGAAGGTAAAATTAAATGGAGAAGCATTGTTTGTGGCTTCTACCCATTTCCAACCATTAGATGCAGAAGTATTGGTAGCTGGAAAAACATCATTTTCGGTTTCTTTTTTAAACCACAATCTTGGTTTAACACCAGCAGCAACACTTACACCAGATCCATCTATTATAGTTGCAGTAACTGTTCTTGCATCTGTACAAATTGTAGCTGTACTAAGTGTTGCAATTGAAATACTTGGAGCAGATAAATCTACTGCAATACCATTAAATTCATCAGCTCCAATATCTGGTGTATTCACGTTTCTTGTATTCCCATCAAAATCTGTTGTAATTCCTGTAATTGTTACACCACCACTTTCTAATTGAGTACCAACACTTGGGCTTAAATGTAAGAATGAAGCATCTGCTCCAATGATTGAAAGAAAAGTTGGATTTTCAGAGAACGAAGCAGTTTCTCTTGGTGTTATTCTAGTTTTAAAATCATTGATGGTTTCATCATTGTTTGTTCCGTCTGAAAAAATCAAATTGGAAGCACCTGGTACACCAGCATAAAATGAGTTGTTGGAAGATGCATTTGTATAATTGTTTAATGCAACTGCTGAACGTTGGTAAGCAACTGTTCGTCCATTACCTGCTGGTATTGAATTATTTACAAAAAGATTATTTCGTAAAGTAAGTGCAGCAGTTGTTGGTGTTGCATTTGCAGTTATAAACAATGCAGCAGAACCAAAATTTGTACCACTAGAGCTTGCATCTAAGTATACAGTATTATATGAAATAGCAACATTTGATGTGGCTGTTGTAACTGTACAACTAATCCCTCTTACTTGAGGTGCTGTATTTGCAGCTGTTACAGAAGAATTTGGAGTTTTTATGTCTCCAATTACATTGTTATAAATATTCGCTGCACCCGATGCCCCTAGGGTAGTAATTGAAATACCAAATGCAGTAGTAGCTGCTGCACCTCTGGCTTCTATATTATATATTCTATTATTAAAAATATTGGGAGAACTTGTGGTACTTAAAAGACCAATAGCAGTATTTCCATTTGTAGAAATAGTATGAATAGTATTAAAACTCATAGTTCTTACTCCAGCAACAGTATTAGAATACAAACCATAAGTTGTACCAGTACCCAAATGTTCTAAACTGTCTATTTGGTTGTAGTTGTAATTTTCATTGGTGGCAGATGCTATATTGTATATTCCATACAATGAACCTGTACCAGTTGTTTTAATACAACTTAATCTGCGTACAATATTACTATCAACTATTATTGTTCCTGTACTTGTTTGAATACCATACATGGTAGAAGTTGCTCCTGTGCCATCTATTGCCATATCATAAACTAAATTATTTTTAATAGTTTGATTTGTTCCCGCAGAAAAATAAATACCAATGGTTGTAGCACCTGTTGTGCCATAACGTTTAATGTTTTTAACTGTATTGTTATTGGCAGTTACAGTTGTTGCTGCACCACTATTATAAATGGGATATAAAACCCCTGTACCTGTTAATGATATTGAACTATATTCTAAGTTTTCAATAGTGTTTCCATTCATAGTAACAGTTGCAGCAGTAGCCACATTCCAAATACCATAAAAAACACCAGTTGTAGCAGTTAAATAATTTCCAGTAATATAATTATTATTAATGTTAACAGTATTAGAAGCTGCTGTAGAACCTAAGTTATTTTCAATACCAGTTACTACCTGTGTAGTACCTGCAGCATATAATGAAATATGGTTGTTATTTACAGTTGCACTAGCACTTGTAGAAGATGCATTTAACCATATTCCTCTGAGTATGTTTAAGTGATTGGCTCCTGATCCATCATTGTTATTAATGGTGTTATAAGAACAATTGATACTCCACTGGTTGTTAATAAAAACTGCATCTACCGTAGCAGTTGAAGCTACCTTGCCTCCATAATTTAATATAGTGTTACCTGTAATTGCCGATGAGCCACCTACGTCATTTCCTGTATCTGCTAAAGTAAATGGTGTTGGTGCTGCATAGCCAATAAACACAATACCATGTGATACATTGCTAATTGTATTGCTATAAAACTTATTGAATGAATTACTTCCACTTGCTGCAGTTGGTGTAATTGCAGCATTTGCTAAAGCCGAGCAACTTAGCACTGCAATACCATTTGACCCTGGATGCCAAACGCCACTTCCAGTTAAATCATTTTCTCTGCTTAAAACTATTGTACAATTTTTTATCGTATTGCTTTGAGCACCATTGGTTGCAGAGGCTCTAAATAAACCAATACCGTATTCCATTAACTGTGCAATCGTAACATTGGCTGGAGATTCCATAAAATCTAACCCGTCTATAGTTATATAATCACTTCCTTGTAAGCTAATCATTCCATCTCTTTCTGCACTAGTTGGCGTATTAACACCTGTATAAGCATTTAAAACTGGATTTACTCCTACACCACTTTTCTGAAAAATAATTGGGTTTGCCATTGTGCCTGTTGCAGTAATGGCAATTCTACCTGTTAAATTTTCTACATAACCAGCAGCAATGTTAAAAGTTACACCACCTGCACCAACACCCATTGTATTTAAGTCTGTTACAGCTGCTGAAATGCTTGCGTAAT
>JAGOUF010000307.1 GCA_018061385.1 Chitinophagaceae bacterium
GATATAGCGTTTGCACCCAATCAATTTGTTGTTACCAAAGGGCAGTTTATTGCATTTAGTGGCAATACTGGTGGCAGTCAAGGGCCACATTTACATTTTGAAATTAGAGACGAAGCCGACATTAATCAAAATCCCTTGTTGTTTAATTTTAATATAGCCGATACAAAACCACCAGCATTTGAACAGTTGTATTACTATGATAGAAATTTTACAACATTTGAAAGTTTGCCAAACCAAATAAGTTTACTAAAAAATAAACTTGGTACAAAGGTTAAAGATTCTGTGGTGTTGGTAAATAGCAATAAAATTAGTTTTGGAATTTCTGCTCAAGATATTACCAATACATCACCTTTTAAATTCGGCATTTTTCACGCAGAAGTTTGGGTAAATAGTACATTGGCCTTTGCATTTAAACTGAACGATTTTGCTTACGAAAACTCTCGATACGTAAATGCTTGTACAGATTATGTAGAAAATTACAAAACTGGTAAAAATATTCAGCACTTATCTAAATTGCCAGGCAATGCTCTCAATATTTTTTCTAGCAATACGAGCAATGGAGTTATAGAACTGAAGGATACATTGCCCAAGTTGGTTGAAATTATAATAAAAGATGCTGCAGGAAACTCAAGCAACTTAAGCTTCTTACTACAAAAAAAAGATACAGTTGTGCAACAAATTACAATCATTCCAGATACTTTATTGTTGCCCAATACAGCCAATAGTTATAGCAAAAATAATCTTCAATTAGAGTTTAACAATGCTTCTTTTTATGATACGTTGCCATTGCAAATTCAATATGCAATACATCCAATTAAGTCAATGGCATTATCCAATCAATACACAATCAATCCTCAATTACCAGTTCATAACAATTATGAAATAGCATTAAAGCTATTACAACCAATTGCAGAAAATTTACAAGCCAAAACATTGATGGTATTAAAAAATAAATATTCAACATATACGCAAATACCTATTTGGAAAAACGATACAGCAGTTGCGTCATTCAATAAATTTGGATTTGTTGAATTATTAATAGATACAGTTCCTCCAACAATAAAACCAATTGCTTGGCACAACAATTTTACATTTAACAATCAAACTCAAATAGTTGTAGAAGTAAAGGATGCAGTTAGTGAAATTGAACATTTTAGTGCCGAATTAGATGGCAGTTGGTTAATGTTTAGACGGAAAAATGATTTGTTTATTTACGATTTTGATGAACGTTGTGCATTGGGCAATCATTCTTTAAAAATAAAAGCTACCGATGCTGTTGGTAATATGGTTGAAGAAACATTTGTATTTACCAAGATGCCATCCAAAATAAACACATCCAAAAAGAAACTGTTACATAAAAAGAAGAAAGCAACAACTTTAAAAAAGAAAAAATGACACATTTAGCAGAAGGACAAAAAGCACCAACATTTACAGCCAAAGATCAAAATGGAAATAAAATATCCTTAGCAAATTTTAAAGGGAAAAAAGTAGTACTTTATTTTTACCCAAAAGATAGTACACCAACTTGCACAGTTCAAGCTTGTAACCTAAGAGATAACTTTTCTTTGTTACAAGAAAATGGGTTAGTAATCATTGGCATTAGTCCAGATGATGCAATTAGCCACAAAAAATTTGAAGCAAAACACAGTTTACCATTTCCATTAATTGTAGATACAGATCAAAAAATAATGAATGATTATGGTGTTTGGGGCGAGAAACAATTGTATGGACGAAAGTACATGGGTTTACATAGAACTACGTTCATAATCAACGAAAAAGGAGTAATTGAAAAAATATTTTTAAAGCCCAGAAGCAAACAGCATAGCGAAGAAATTTTAACTGCAATTCAATAATTTTTATACCGAAACTACTACCCGTATTGGTTTATTTTTTATAAGCTCCACTTTTTTGAGTGATGCTAAGTGCATTTTTTTTATATTGCAGTCGAGAGACACCCCCTGCCCAATAAAACTAAACACAATGAAAGTAAGGATTAAAGAAAAATCCCTATTGGCAAGGATTGCTGCCTATAACCTAAAATCTGAACGAATGGCTATTGTAATTGGAAGTACAATTCGATTACACAACACTACAAAAGAAGATTTCTTAAGCAATGTAAAATGGGTACGCCATGAAATTGCACATGTTAAACAATTTCAAGAAAAAGGAACTGTTCGGTTTATTTTATCTTATTTATTAGAAACTTTCAATTTAGGTTACGAGTTCAATAGATACGAGCTTGAAGCCATAAAAAGAGAAAGAGATCATCAAATACTTGAAGGTGTAGAATTTGAATAAAATAACTTTTCGTAACCCGTTTAGTTATATTTCTATCCCAATCTGTCAAAATAGTTGTACGAAATTTTACAAATATTTTTATTATAGTAATTTCATTTTTTTAGACATCTATTATTTCTTAATTAATCCGTCATGAAAATTGTAGATAAGTCACTGTTCGAAGTACAAAGATTAAAAGAATTATACAAGTTCGATATATTAGATACACCTTATGAAGACGAGTTTGACAACATCGTTAAACTTGCTTCTTTACTATGCAATACTTCAATATCTACAATTACTTTAATAGATAGTAGCCGACAATGGTTTAAAGCAAAAGTTGGTTTAGCGAATAGAGAAACCTCAAGAGAAGTTTCATTTTGTTCTTATGCAATTGCAGCAAATACAGATTTGTATCAAGTAGAAGATGCTACAAAAAGTATAATATTCGAAAACAATCCATTGGTTACAGGCAATCCAAATATTTGTTTTTATGCAGGCGTTCCATTGATTAGCAGCAATGGTTTTAGCTTGGGTACACTTTGCGTTATTGATAGCCAACCTAAAGTGCTAAATACTGAACAAGTATTTGCACTAAAAGTGTTGGGTAATCAAGTAATGAAATTATTGGAGTTAAGAATTACCAATCAACAATTAGAAATAACAAAACAAAAATTACAAAAACAAGTAGAGTTACAGAATAAAATTATTTCAATAATTGCACATGATGTTAGAAATCCAGTAGCATCATTAAAAAGTATTATTGAATTAAGCAATAACGATTTAATTACTGCTGATGAAGCAAATGAGCTTGCTGAAATGACAGATAAGCAAATTGATGATGTATTAAGTTTATTGGATGATTTACTGGATTGGGGTAAAATACAATTGAACAATCAAATTGGAATTGAAGTTGTATCGGTGAATTTACATTCGTTAATTGAAAGTGTTTTTAAACGTCAAGCAGCAGCAGCATTTTTAAAAGAGAATGTACTGTTGAACTTAGTTGAAAATGATTTTGTATTGCACACCGACGAAAACATTTTGCGTTTTATTTTAAGAAATATTATTAGCAATGCCATTAAGTTTACAACTGCTGGAACAGTTACTATTGATGCACAAAAAACTGAACAGAGTGTTGTAATTTCTATACAAGATACCGGTGTAGGAATAACAAAAGAAGTAATTGAAAAAATAATGACTACCAGCAACAAATACACTTCTTTAGGAACAAATAACGAAAAGGGTACAGGCTTAGGTCTAGTATTTGTTAAAGATTTTATTTATTTATTGAAAGGAAAAATGTGGGTTGAAAGTGAAGTAAAAAAAGGCACAACCTTTTATATTGAATTGTTGAATTAACTAAACAAAACAAACACGGCCCAACTCATTACATATGCTAAAACAGTCATATACACAAACTGAAAAATAGGCCATTTCCAAGTTTTTGTTTCTCGTTTTACTACAGCCAATGTACTCATACATTGCATTGCCAAAACATAGAAAACCATGAGTGAAAGCGATGCAGGTAAAGTATATACTTTTTCTCCATTACTATGTTTTGCAGCTTTCATTTTTTGACGCAAAGACATGTCGTCGTCTTCCTCTACACTATATAAGGT
>JAGOUF010000308.1 GCA_018061385.1 Chitinophagaceae bacterium
TACCAGATAGAGATAGCTCTAATAGAGGTAAGCGTTTCTACTTTGCGTATGCAATTAATCAGTTAAATGCTGGATCAACTCAAGAAATGGTGATTTATTTAAGTACTGGGAATGAGCCTGCAAATGTTCAGGTAAGAGTAAATGGTACAACGTGGACAAGAAACTATTTTATTCCTGCTAATACCGTAATTCAAACAGACTTTTTACCAAAAGCAGGTGCAGATAATGCATACTTAAATACGGCAGGTATATTTGATAGATCTGTTGAAATTATTAGTGATGCATCTATTGTTGCTTATTCTCATGCTACAGGTTCAGCATCATCTGGTGCATCTATGCTCTTGCCAGTAGGTGTTTGGGGTTATGAATACAAAACGCTTTGTATAACCAATGGTCCTAACTTCAGTGATGCAAGGCCATACTTTTATGTAATTGCTGATAATGATAATACTGTTGTTGAGATATCTCCTTCTGTTGCGGTTCAAAATGCAGGTTTTACTCCTGGTTTGCCAACAACAGTAACATTAAATAAAGGTCAAGTTATACAATTGGTTGCAACTGTTGCGGTTACAGACCTTTCTGGTAGTTTAGTTAAATCAGTAGCAAATAGTGCAGGTAAATGTTTTCCTGTTGCAGTATTTAGTGGTACTTCAAGAACTGATATTACAATTGGAGGTTGTTCTAGTGGATCTGATTTTATCATGCAACAAAATTTCCCAATCACAGCATGGGGACGTAGATATTTGACTGCACCAACCTCATTTAGTGGTGCTGCATTTAGTGGTGCTTCAAACCCATTTGCAACCAATATTTACCGAGTAGCAGTGCAAGATCCAACTACAGTTGTGAGAAGAAATGGTGTGCCATTAACTGGCTTAGTGAATAACCATTACTATCAATTCCAAACCAATCAAGCAGAATTTATTGAAGCAGATAAACCAATTATGATGGCTCAATTTACAGGTGGTGGATCTTGTGTTGGTGGCTCTGGGGATGGCGATCCTGAAATGTTCTATATCAGCCCAATTGAACAAGGTATAGATAAAGTAGCTTTCTATAGAAATTCAAGATTGGATATTGATGTGAATTATTTAACTATGATTGTTCCAACAAATGGTTTACCATCTTTAAGAATATTTGAAGGGAACAATTTAGTAGCTCCTGATTATACATACAATCATCCAAGAAATGGGGATGCTGGTTTAAGAAGTGTGAACTATACTGTTGTAATTAAGCGATGGACTTCTGCACAGCAGCAAGTACGTGTAGAATGTGATAGTGCATTTACTGGTATTACTTATGGTTTAGGAAGTGTAGAAAGCTATGGTTACAACATGGGTACTTTAGTAAAGAATTTAAGAGCAACTGGTAACCCATTAACTGTAACTCCAGGTGGTGGTTCTAATACTGAATATACTTGTGCAGGAGCTCCATTTAAATTAACCATGCGTTTAGCTGTAATACCAACTAGCATCATTTGGAAATTAAGCCAAGTGCCAAACATTAATCCTGGTACAGATGTTACCATTACCAATCCAACTCCAACAGATAGTGTAATTGTAAATGGTGATAAATTGTACTTGTTTACCTTACCAACAAATTACACTTTCAATACGCCAGGTTTCTACAGTGTGCCTGTAACATTTACAGCACCAACTATTGGAAGTTGCGATAACAGCCAAACCGATATCATATTTGTGCAAGTAATTCCTTCACCAGCAATTGGCTTTAATGTAACCTTTAATGGTTGTGCCGGAAATACTGCATCGTTTACTGCAGATGCACAAAGCCCGAATGGTGTAACTGTAAACCAATGGAATTGGACTTTCAGTAATAGTACAACTGGTACGGGACAAACCGTAACTATTAACTATCCAACAGCAGGTACATTTAGTGAAAAATTAAGTGTAGTAACTGCAGATGGTTGTTTAAGAGATAGTATTCAACAAGTTGTGGTAAATCCATTACCAACAGTAAATGTGGTAGCCGATTCAATTGCTGTTTGTACAGGCGATAATGTAACCTTTACCATTCAATCGCCAGTTGCAGGTACAACGTATAATTGGTATGCAACATCTACTTCAACCAATATTCTATTTACAGGAACAGCTTATACTGTAAATAATGTTGCTGGTAATGAAGAGTTTTATGTAGAAGCAGTTGCATCAACTGGTTGTATCAGTGCAACAAGAAAACGTGTTAAAATACATTTATTAGCATTATTAAATGCACCAACTGTTACTGTAACTACAAGAGCAGCAACAAGTGTAACCTTTAGTTGGGCTGCAGTTACAGGAGCTTCAACTTACCAAGTATCGGTAAATGGTGGAGCATTTATTACGCCAAGTTCAGGTGCAACTGGTTTAACACATACAGTAACAGGTTTAAGTACTTTACAAAATGTAAGTGTAGTAGTAAGAGCAGTAGGGGTAAATGCTTGTCAAACCGGAACTTCGGTAGCTGTTTCTGGTTGTGCTAATTCACCTGCAGTAATTACACCAGATGTTGTTACAACTTGTATTGGTAGTAATGTAACAATACCTGTAAATAATCCTGAACCTGGTATTACTTACACATGGTTTAGTGCTGCAACAGGTGGTACATTATTGGCAACAGGTAATAGTTATACTATTAATAATATAGCTGCTAATACTACTGTTTATGTACAACAAGCATCTGCAACATGTACAGCAACTGAAAGAAAATTAGTAACCATTAATGCATTACCAATTTTGGCAAAACCTGTGGTAACTGTAAATGCAAGTTTATCAACGCCAACTTCAATTACATTCGATTGGGCTGCAGTTGCCGGTGCAACAGCTTATCAAGTAAGTACAGATAATGGAACTACTTGGATTACGCCAAGCACAGGCTCTACAGGATTAAGGCATGTTGTGAGTGGTTTACAACCAAACACAAATGTTACTATTTTGGTAAGAGCACTAGGCAGCATTCCTTGTCAAACAAGTATCAGCGATGCTGTAACAGGTAGAACTTTAATTGACCAGATTTATGTACCAAATGCCTTCAATCCAAATTCTAGCAACCCTGCAAACAGAGTGTTAAGAGTATATGGATATGTTATTCAAACGATGCAGTTTATGGTATTTAACCAGTGGGGCGAAAAAGTTTTTGAAACTACCAACCCATCAAGTGGATGGGATGGAATGTACAAAGGCAAAGCTCAACCTTCTGGTGTATACATTTATGTATTGAAAATGACATTGTTAAATGGTACACAATCTGAAATGAAAGGTTCAGTTCATTTAATTCGCTAATTAAGTTGCTTACTGTATAAAACAGTTTAAAGAATATTAACAATGAAAGTAAATGTAATTTCTATTTTAAAAACAAAGCAAGTGCTAATGGCACTGCTTTGTTTATTTTTATTTGGAAATGCGATTCAAGCTCAAACAGTTTCCAATAGAGGTAAAGAATTTTGGGTAGGATATGGGCATCATCAATTTATGGAGTCTGGTAGTAATGATATGGATATGGTATTGTATTTAAGTACCGATGCACAAGCAGCTCAAGTAAAAGTTACCATTTTTGGTGTAGGAAATGTGGCTTTGCCTACAACTCGTTGGGAACGTACGTATACTATTGCTCCATTTACTGTAATATCTACAGGAACTACACCAGCCAATGTTTTTACAGCTGGTGCTGGTGCTGTTGGACCAATGCCTAAGGCTGGTGCAATTGATTGCAGATTGTATTCAATTCCCCCGCCTATTGGTACAGGGGGATCTGGTATTTTTCAAAAGAATGGAATATTAATTACAAGTGATGTACCTATTGTGGCTTATGCTCACATTTATGCCAGTACTTCCTCTGGAGCAACCATGTTATTGCCAACAGAAGCTTGGGGCTATTCTTATGTATCGTTAAATAGTAAG
>JAGOUF010000309.1 GCA_018061385.1 Chitinophagaceae bacterium
ATACAATTTCAATTAAAAATTTAGAAGAAATACTACTCAAGAAATAGCATTTCAAAAAAATAATTTACGAAACCAAATAGTTGCATATATATTTGCAACCAATTAGTTTCGTAATTAAAAACATACAAAATGAGGAAGTTAAAATTACAAGTGCAAATGACCATTGATGGTTTTATTTCTGGAACAAACGGAGAAATGGATTGGATGAAATTTCCTTGGACAGAAGATATTGTT
Source organism: Chitinophagaceae bacterium (assembly GCA_018061385.1). Lineage (GTDB taxonomy): Bacteria > Bacteroidota > Bacteroidia > Chitinophagales > Chitinophagaceae > UBA1930. The sequence continues at coordinate 235 of JAGOUF010000309.1, forward strand.
AACTATGTTAGAGAAATAACAGAACCTGTTGATACAATATTGTTGGGCAGAAAGTTGGCTGAAGGATTTATTCCACATTGGACAAATGTTGTAAAAGACAACAACAATCCAGAATATGAAGGTGGTGTAAAATTCACAACAACACCAAAAGTAGTTTTCTCAAAAACACTAAACACTTCCATTTGGGACAATACAATTGTTGCAAATGGAGATCTTGTAGCTGAAGTTACAAAACTAAAAAATCAAGAAGGCAAAGATCTAATTGCTTATGGTGGTGGAGCATTTGTTTCATCGTTAATCAAAAATAAATTGATAGACGAACTTTATTTATTTATTAATCCAACATCAATTGGCAACGGAATGCCAATATTTAAAGAATTGAAAGCATTTCAAAACTTCAGTGTAAAAGATGTTAAACATTTTGAGTGTGGAATAATTGTGTTAGTGTACAAACCAATTTAAAAAATGAGGAGAGATATTTTTCAAGCAATTGCAGACCCAACAAGAAGAGCAATAATTGCATTAATTGCAGTACAAGCAATGACACCAAATGCCATTGCCGAAAACTTCAATACAACAAGACAAGCAGTATCCAAACACTTACGCATTTTAACTGAATGTGAGCTTGTAAAACAAGATAATCAAGGTAGAGAAATTTACTACTCTCTAGAAGTTAACAAGATGAAAGAAATTGATCAATGGTTAGAACAATATAGAAAAATTTGGGAAACCCGATTCAATCAACTCGATCAAGTATTATCAACAATTAAAAAAAAGAAAAAATGAGCAACCAACTATTATTCGATTTTATTGTAGACAAAACTGCAAAAACGGTAACCGTAAACAAAGAATTTAATGCAGAACTTTCTTTGGTTTGGGATGCATTTACAAAGCAAGAAATTCTTGACCAATGGTGGGCACCAAAACCATGGGAATCAAGAACAAAATTTATGAACTTTGAAGTTGGTGGAAAAAGATTTTATGCTATGGTTGGTCCAGAAGGACAAGAACATTGGTCGCTACAACAGTATACTTCCATTAGTCCAAAAACCAACTTCAAAATGCACAATGCTTTTGCCGATGCAAACGAAAATCCTCATTTGCCCAGTTCAAATTGGGATTTCAATTTTAGCCAACAGAACAACACAACAACAGTTTGTATTACTATTTTTAATGAATCATTAGAACGCATGGAAGAACAGTTAACAATGGGCTTTCAAGGAGGATTTACAATGACTTTGAATTACTTGGAAACCTTGTTAAATAGGTTATCAAAAAAATAATTTTCGTGTTCAAAAAATCAATTCAAAATAAAGTGTACATAAAACAACTCATTATTTTTTATGAAAATAGAAAGTCAAATTACAGATTATATAAATAATCAACCTGAACCAAAACGCAGTGAAATGCAAACCTTGCACAACATTATTTTACAGTTAAGGCCAACATGTAAATTGTGGTTTTTGGATGGTAAAAACAGTGAGAATAAAATTGTTTCTAACCCCAATATTGGATATGGTTTATACACCATCAAATATACTGACGGCACAACCAAAGAATTTTATCAAATTGGGTTGAGTGCCAATACAACAGGAATCTCTGTTTATATTATGGGGATTGATGATAAAACTTACTTGGCAAAAATGTATGGAGAAAAATTAGGCAAGGCAAAAGTAACAGGATATTGTATTAAATTTAAAACTCTAAAAGATATTCATGTTGATATACTTGAAGCTGCCATACAATTTGGATTTGAGAACAAAGTATAACCGTTACAAGCTACTAAAAATAAAATTCTACAATGATTAAAATTGATGCGTTTCGAAAATTGGCATTATCATTTCCCGAAACAAAAGAGGAAGCTCATTTTGAAAAAACTTCTTTTAGAGTGAAGAAGAAAATATTTGCAACCTATGATGATTTAAATAAAAGAGCTTGTATTAAATTATCAGAAATTCAGCAAAATGTTTTTTCATCAGTTGATCAATCAATTATTTATCCTGTTAACAATAAATGGGGAAAACAAGGTTGGACAAATATTGAATTAAGCAAAATTTCTAAAGCACTTTTTATTGATGCCTTAACAACAGCCTACTGTGAGGTTGCTCCTAAAAAGCTTGCTAAACAAATTACCCATAAACAGTAATAATTCTAACTAAGTTAATAAACCAATCAAAAAAGTATGCATCAGTTTATGTTGATTTTCGCCTTTATTTTTTCTGTAACCAATGTTTTTGGACAACACAAAAAGTTGAAACTTTCAATTTCTCACTTAACAGGCGAATTTTATGTTTATACAACTTATAGTACTTATGAAAATGAACAAGTACCAGCAAATGGAATGTATCTTTTAACAAAAGAGGGTGTTGTATTATTTGATACACCTTGGGACACCACTCAGTTTCAGCCATTATTAGATAGTATTAAAGTAAAACACAATAAAGAAGTAAAATTGTGTATTGTTACTCATTGGCATAGCGATAAATCTGAAGGGCTTGAATATTACAAACAAAAAGGTATTAAAACTTACACAACTGAACTTACAGATACATTGTGCAAACAGAACAATAAAAAAAGAGCTGAATTTTTAATGACAAGAGATACCACTTTTAAAATTGGAAAGTATTTTTTTGAAGTTTATTATCCAGGGCAAGGGCATACCGCAGACAATATTGTAGCTTGGTTTAACAAAGAAAAAATACTTTATGGTGGATGTTTAATAAAAGGTGTAGATGCTGAAAATTTAGGTTATTTAGGAGATGCAAATTTATTGGAATATGAAACTACACTTAAAAAAGTACAAAAAAAATTTCCTAACCCTAAGTATATTGTTATTTCACACAGTAACTGGATGAGCATTAATTCATTAAAACATTCAATAAAATTGGCAAAAAAATTAAAGCAGAAAACATAACACCAACAAGCATTTCATGCTAAATTAATCAATCGAGTGGTTTTAAATAAAATTGATTATACAACAACAACCAATTTTTATCAGTTAAATTATCTCGTTTGTCCTAAAATTTCGTGACCCATTTTATCTCTTTTAGTAGTTAAATATTTTTCATTAAACTCATTGGGAGCAATTTCAATAGGCACTACTTCTACAATTTCCAATCCATAACCTGCTAAGCCTGCACGTTTTTTAGGATTGTTGCTCATTAACTTTAGTTTTGTAACATTCAATTGTCTTAATATTTGAGCACCAACACCATAATCTCTTTCATCCATACCAAAACCCAAATGAACATTGGCTTCTACAGTATCCATGCCTTCTTCTTGTAGTTTATAGGCTTTCAATTTATTAATTAAGCCAATGCCTCTACCCTCTTGATTCATGTAAAGAATTACTCCGTTACCAGCATCGTTAACCATTTGCATGGCTTTTTGTAATTGATCGCCACAATCGCATCTAAAACTTCCTAAAATATCGCCAGTGAAACAACTACTATGCACTCTTGTTAAAACAGGCTCATCATCGGCCCAACTTCCTTTTATTAAAGCCACATGTTCGGCACCCGAAAGTTTTTCTTTAAAAGCAGCCATGGTAAAATTGCCAAATTTTGTAGGCATATTAATGCGTACCAATTCGTCAACCAAACTATCTTGTTTTAATCTGTATTCAATTAAATCTTCAATAGAAATAATTTTCAC
>JAGOUF010000310.1 GCA_018061385.1 Chitinophagaceae bacterium
TTGGATGATCTACTGGGTTCATGGCTACACCTCTAACTCGTGGACGAATACCTTTCCATCTATTCAAACCAGCTTTACCAGCAGTTTCTAAATTATGATCGCCATTAGAAACTTCACCAATAGTTGCATAACAATTGATTAATACTTTTCTTAGCTCACCACTTGGCATTTTAAGAACTGCATATTTTTCTTCTTTATTGGCCAATTGAGCCGATGTTCCTGCACTTCTAATTAATTTACCACCTTGTCCAGGTTGCATTTCAATGTTGTGAATTACAGTACCTAAAGGAATATTTTTCATTTGTAGTGCATTTCCAATTTCTGGAGCTACTGCATTACCTGAACATACTTTTGCACCAACTTGTAAACCTTGAGGAGCAATAATGTATCTTTTTTCTCCATCTGTATACTGCAACAATGCGATGAAAGCAGTACGGTTTGGATCGTACTCAATTGAAACTACAGTAGCTTCAACATCGTACTTATTGCGTTTAAAATCAATTAAACGATATTGCTTTTTATGACCACCACCAATGTAACGCATTGAACGGCGACCTTGAGAGTTTCTACCACCAGTTCTTTTGATTGGCTCTAATAAACTTTTTTCAGGTTTATTGGTAGTAATTTCAGCATAAGCATTTCCAATTTTCCAGCGTGTGCCGGCAGTCATTGGTTTGTATTTCTTTAATGCCATCTTCTTTTACTTTTTATTGCGAAATTTTCAGCTTCGCTTACTATAATTAAATGTTTGCGTATAAATCGATTGATTCGCCTTCAGCTACTGTTACAAATGCTTTTTTATAAGAAGGTTTTGCCCCTTGTATAAATCCAGCTTTAGTGTAACGAGTTTTGTTTTTGCCTGGAGCAACTGCAGTATTTACATCTGTTACAGTTACGCCATAAAACTCTTCAACGGCTTTTTTAATTTCTAATTTATTCGCCTTTCTATTTACTTTAAAAGCATAACGACGCAATTTTTCTTGCTGTGCATTTGCTTTTTCGGTTAAAATTGGCTTTACTAATACTTCAATAAGTTTCATTGTATAATAGATTGAAACGTTTTCTAATTAAGCTTCTGCAGCTTCGTTATCTGCAAAAATTTTTGCTGTGTTTTCAGTTAATACTAGAACATCGGCATTTATAATATCGTAAGTATTGATATCTGCTAATAAAGTACTAGCAAGATTTGGTACATTACGTGTACTTAAATACACATTGTCATTATATTCTGGTAAAACTAAGATTGTTTTTTTGTTGCCTACATTTAAAGCTCCCATTATGTTCACCAATTCCTTGGTTTTAGGTGCATTTAAAGTAATATCTTCTACAACATAAATAGCATTTTCTTTTGCTTTATAGCTTAAAGCTGAGATTTTTGCTAAATCTTTTACTTTACGATTTAATTTTGTATCGTAACCATGCGGTTTTGGTCCAAAAATAGTACCACCACCTTTGTATAAAGGGTTACGAATATTGCCTTTACGTGCTCCACCAGTACCTTTTTGCTTGTGTAACTTACGGCTAGCACCTTTTACTTCGGCACGTGTTTTAACTTTGTGTGTACCTTGACGCTGTGCACCCATATATTGTTTAACAGCTAGGTAAATAACATGATCATTAGGTTCAATACCAAAAACTTCTTCTGGTAATTCAACAGTTCTACCTGTTTTTTGACCCTTTATATCTAATACATCTATTTGCATCTTTCTACTATTAAAGTGTGATTACTTCTGAATTAAAACGATTGAATTATTGTGCCCAGGAATAGAGCCACTGATAAGGATGTAATTTTTTTCAGCGAAAATTTTCACCACTTTCAATCCTTTCATTTTTACTCTGTCGCCGCCCATTCTACCTGCCATTCTCATTCCCTTAAATACTCTTGCAGGATATGAAGAACCACCAATAGAACCTGGAGCTCTTTGACGATCATGCTGACCATGTGTAGCCTCACCAACTCCAGGAAAACCATGACGTTTAACAACACCTTGGAAACCCTTACCCTTGGTTGTACCTACAACTTCTACATTGTCACCTTCTTCGAAAATGTCTAATGTAACAGTTTCGCCTAAAGCTTTTTCTATAGAGTAATCACGAAATTCTTTTGTAAATTTTTTGGCTGGAGTGTTGGCTTTAGCGAAGTGATTCACTTCGGCTTTCGTAGCATGTTTTTCTTTCTTATCGCCAACTGCTAATTGTACTGCATTGTAACCATCAGACTCGATGGTTTTAATTTGTGTAACCACATTTGGAGCAACCTCTATAATGGTACAAGCAGTTTGCTTGCCATCTTCTACGAAGATGCTGGTCATTCCAATTTTTTTTCCAATAATACCTTTCATCGTTTTTGCGGTTTATGCCCCGCTGAGGTAAAAAGGACATTCTACAGATGAAACGTAGAATTCAATCCTTGTTTGCTAACGACCTTTTCCGTTGTTTTAATGCTTACACATTAAGAGGAAGTACCGATAGTAAACAAACCTCGAAGGGCCTGTTTATATGTTACCTTCAATAAATTAATATTGAAGAAATTTATTTTTTCAGAGCTGCTTTATTTCCGAAGAAGTTGGCAGATGAATCATTGACTTTTTAAAAGAACTAGCTTTTACAACTAAATGTTAAGCCTTAATTTCTACTTCAACGCCAGAAGGTAAGTCTAACTTACTTAAAGCATCTACTGTACGAGAAGATGAAGTGTAGATATCCAACAAACGCTTGTGCGTACACAATTGGAACTGCTCACGACTTTTCTTATTAACGTGTGGTGAACGTAGTACGGTAAAAATTCTTTTACGTGTAGGTAAAGGAATTGGACCTGTAACTACTGCACCTGTGCTACGTACAGTTTTCACAATTTTCTCAGCAGATTTATCTACCAAGTTGTGATCGTAGCTCTGTAATTTGATTCTTATTCTCTGAGACATAATGGAAACCCAATTTTTCGTTGGGGTGCAAAAGTAGGGGACTAAAAGTTAATAGGCAAAGTTTTTTAAACTTTTTTTAAAACTTTTTTTAGAAAAGAACAAGGTTTTAACCCCGAATAGTTATTAATAATTGATTTTCAATTAGTTGCGTATTTTAAACTGGCCCTTATTCTTCTTGAAATAGTGAACAATTTTGTATCATGCAATAACTATTAGATCTTATTTTTTATAGCTTATCACATTTTCTGAATGTTATCCCATTTTTCATGTCATCCCGACGAAGGAGGGATCTCACTATCGGTAGTAAGAAAGCCTAGCAGATTTCTCGTTCCTCGAAATAACAATACACAATAGCTTCTTCACAACTCAAAAAAGTGTAACAAAATTTAATTAAATATCAATTAGTCTAAAGTACTTATGTATAATTCTTCAACCTTCTTTCTTGCCCAAGGAGTTTTGCGTAAAAAAGTTAAGCTTGATTTAACGCTGGGATTACTTTTAAAACAATTGATATTAATGATAGATGCTAAGTTATCCCAACCAAAATGATTGACAAGATGTGTTACAATTGATTCTAAAGTTTTGCCGTGAAGTGGATCGTTGGTAGACATGTGTTTAAATTAGGTTGCTAAAAAAGTAGCTAAAATATCATTTCTTTTTTCTCAGCATCGTCTACTTTAAAGTCCTATGCAAAGCCAAGAAACAATGTTTATTTTTGCTTCTACTAAATTAACGCATCTTCCTTTACCCAACTCTCAAAGCTAAGAACAGAGAAGATGTTGAAAAAATTTCTTCGATTTGATGTTTTATGATAAAGTATATTATTTCCAGCCGCCTCCAAGTGCTTTATAAATATTGGTAACAGTAATAAACTGTTTTTTCTTGGCTTCTACAAGCTCAAGTTTTGCCAATAAAGCATCTCGTTGTACCATTAAAATTTCTAAATAATTGGCTCT
>JAGOUF010000311.1 GCA_018061385.1 Chitinophagaceae bacterium
GCATTAAAGGCAACTTAGCTTCCATACAAAGTGCAAGAGCCAATTTAAATAGAGCTAGTAAAGACATGAGCCGTGCAATTATTACTGCTCCAATGAATGGGGTTGTAAATATTTTAAATGTAAAAAAGGGAGAAAGAGTTGCTGGAAATAGTTTAAGTATTGGTACAGAAATGATGCGTATTGCTGATTTAAGTAGTATGGTTGCCATTGTTGATGTTGGTGAAAACGATATACCAAAAGTAAATTATGGTGATACAGCCATTGTTACAGTTGATGCATTTGGCAACAGAAAGTTTAAAGCTTTGGTATTTAAAATTGCCAATCCAACTTCTTCTGGAGGTTCATTATCTGCAGCATCAACAGAAGTTACCAACTACAAAGTGCATGTTCGTTTGTTGCCAGAAAGTTATAAAGATTTAGTTGTAAAAGGTCGCCCATTTCCTTTCAGACCAAACATGAGTGCTACAGCCGATATACAAACAAAAACAGAAGCCAATGTGTTGGCTGTTCCTCTTGCAGCAGTTACAACTAGAGATAAAAAAGGAGATGCGGTACAACAAGAAAAAAATGCTGATTCAAAAGACAATGCCCCTGCGTCAGGAGAAGCAAAATCAACTGTTATGGTAGATGATATTGAAGAAGTGGTTTTTGTATTGCAACAAGATGGTGTTGTGAAGAAAATAAAAGTTACTACAGGTATTCAAGATTTAAATTATATACAAGTATTATCTGGACTAAAAGGAACAGAAGAAGTAATTACTGGGCCGTATAGTTTGCTTAGTAAGACACTAAAAGAAACAGATAAAGTAAAAGTAGTTTCTAAAGATCAATTGTATGAAGGAAAGAAAAAAGAGTAAGTAAATTTTTGCAATGCTTAATAACTTATCCAATAATAAAATTACTCAACTATTTAACATTCAATACCCTATTGTTCAGGCAGGAATGATTTGGGTAAGTGGTTGGCGTTTGGCAAGTGCAGTTAGCAATGCTGGAGGTTTGGGCATTATTGGTGCAGGTAGCATGTATCCTTCAATTTTAGAAGAACATATTGTAAAATGTAAAGCTGCAACCAACAAGCCTTTTGGCGTGAATTTGCCTTTGCTTTATCCAGATATTCAATCTCATATAAATACCATCATTCACCACCAAGTTCCCATTGTTTTTACAAGTGCTGGTAATCCCAAAACATACACCCAAACACTACAACAAAATGGGATAAAAGTGGTGCATGTTGTTAGTAGTAGCAAGTTTGCTTTAAAGGCACAAGATGCAGGCTGCAATGCTGTTGTAGCAGAAGGTTTTGAAGCTGGTGGGCACAATGGAAGAGAAGAAACAACTACAATGGTTTTAATTCCTGCAGTAAAAAATGTCATTGAAATTCCATTAATTGCTGCAGGTGGAATTGCAACTGGTAAACAAATGTTGGCAGCGATGATTTTAGGTGCTGATGGTGTGCAAATTGGTAGCAGATTTGTGTGTGCCAATGAAGCATCGGCTCATGCAAATTTTAAGGCTGCAATTGTAAATGCAAAAGAAGGTGATACTCAATTACAAATGAAAAAAACAGTGCCTGTACGACTGTTAAACAATGCTTTTGCTGAGGCCATTAGAATTGCTGAAAACAATGGTGCTACAGCGGAAGAATTGCAAGAAATTCTCGGAAGAGCAAGAGCCAAAAAAGGCATGTTTGAAGGTGATTTAGAACAGGGTGAATTAGAAATAGGACAAGTAAGCAGCATCATTCATTCTGTACAACCTGCAGCCAAAATTGTACAAGAAATCTGGAGCGAATTTGAGCAAACTTGTAAAGCAATTTGCTAATTTAAACAACACTTATTCTAACAATCCTAGCTTTTTTATTCTTGAATAAATTGCTCCTTTTGTTCTCCCAAAATAATTGGCCATTTCTGGCATAGAAATACCTCTGTGAAAAAGTGTTCTTAACTCGTCATCTAGACTTTCGTTCCAGGTGTTGTAGGCTGATTTATGAGTTAGTCTTTTATCAGAAATTGAATATGCTTTTTGAATATTTTCTGTTTGATTGATATGAACTTTTTTTACTCCTTTTGATACTTGTTTTGCTTGCTCTTTTTCTTGTTTGGTAAGCATTTTTAATACATGAATATTGGGAGCAGAAATGAATGTTGCAGGCAATAATTTTTCGGGTATGTACAATAAGTTTTTGGTTCTTGTAATGGCTACATACAACAAATTAATTTCTTCTAATATTTTATCAATTGTAAACTGTTGATTGCTGTTTTCTTTTAGTTGAATAATTTTTTCTTCAGTAATAAAATCGTTTACAAGATGTATCGAATCGTACTCCATTCCTTTACAACGATGTACTGTTGAAAAAATAATTTCGGCTTCGGACTTATCATTTCCGTCAATATGTTTGTCTTTTAATCGTTTAATAATTCCCGGAATTTCGTTGCCATATTCTTTTACAATTTCAACCATCATACTCAATTGCACGTCTTCAGTTTGTTCTATATATTCCTCCAAATCATCAATACTGGTCATTTTTTTGATAAGTGTATCTCTTATCAACTCATGCTTTCCATTGTATAAGTTCAATACATCATATAAAGAAGCACCATCATCAGCATACGTATATGATTGAATATTTCCTTCAAAATATATGCTTTTCAGTTGTGGCTTTTCTGTTAAATACTCAATAGCAGTAAGCAATAAACCCAAATTGGTTCTTGCAATAACAGCTTTGGTTTTAATATTTTTCGAATCTCCTTTGCCAATTATTTCAATAGGAGCGAAGTTGGTAAGATGCTTTTTCCATTGTAAAATTTCTTTTGCAAGCCTTGCTATTGCTGGAGGAAAACGAAAACTTGTTGACAAATGATGTTGTGTAAAATTTGTTTTTTCAAGTGCATTTACGGCAAAACGCCAACCATAAATTTGTTGATGTGCATCGCCAACCATTACTTTAATGGCTGGTTGTTTTAAAAATATATCCAACATTGCTGGAGAAGCATCCTGTCCTTCATCAAAAAATATATAATTGTACTGCAATATTGGTTGGTACAATTGAAATTTTTTCAAATAAAAATCATGAGTTACTTCAATTTCACCAGCATTCATTTTTGCCAATAACAAACGTGTTTGTTGTACAATATAATTGTACCAATTATTTACAAAAGCAGCAGCCTTTTCGTCGGTAATTAAACTGCTATAATTTAATTCTTGTACTTTTTGAACATTGCTGTTACAAAAAAAAGACATGTACTTATTTACATGATTGGCAAGTATATATTCTGTATGTTTTTCATTGCTGCCTTTTAATGCCAATAAATCTGCAATTTCGGTAGTTGTGTAACTGTTGCTTTTTACTTTATATCCATTGCCATAAACAACATGTTTGTATGCTAAAGAATGGGCTGTTTCAACTTGTACATTTTGTAAGTTGGCTTCTTTAAATTTTTTTTCAGCTTCAATTTTTACCGACTTATTAAACGCCAAATATAAGATGCTGCTTTGTGGTGATAATACTTTTGCAAATTCTATTAAAGTTGTAGTTTTTCCAGAACCTGCAACTGCATTAATGGTAATGTTTTGGGTAGATTGTAAAATGGATTTTTGTTCTGTTGTAAGCTGCATGTTTTAAGAAAAAAAAAACAAGTTGAATATTTAAATTGATTGCTGTAACTGAAAGAGATTTTTTTATTTATTCTCCTTCGGATGTTGCTTTTTTGAAATATATTTTTAATCGATCGTTGATGTAATATTTAATATCTTCTTCTGTAATATTTTCTCTTAGCCATTTATAACTTGGTCTATGTTCTTGCATAAAATTTAACAAACTATCGTTTCGTAAAGTGGTATACCTAATTACCAATTGTGGCGAAAAT
>JAGOUF010000312.1 GCA_018061385.1 Chitinophagaceae bacterium
GTATAAAATATTTTCTTTGTTAACTGTATTTTTTTGGTTCATGTTTACTAAAACTAAATCTGCAAAATAGCCCTCACGTATAAAACCTCTTTCTTTTATTTGAAAGCAAGTTGCTACAGCATGGCTCATTTTTTCTACCACTTTTTCAATACTAATTTTTCCTTCGTTTACATAATGTAACATTAGTTGTAACGAATGTTGAACCAATGGTAAACCAGCATGAGCAATTTCGTAAGGTTCATTTTTTTCTTGCCAAGTATGTGGTGCATGGTCTGTAGCAATTACATCTAATCTATCGTCTAACAAGGCTTCCCACAAAGCAGTTCTATTTTCAGCAGCTTTTATTGCAGGATTACATTTAATTAAATTGCCTTTGGTTGCATAATCGTTTGCTGTAAAATGTAAATGATGAACACAAACTTCTGCAGTAATTTTTTTATCTTCCAATGGCAACATATTGCCAAATAACTGTAATTCTTTAGCTGTGCTAATGTGTAAAATATGTAAACGACTATTGTATTTTTTTGCAAACTGAATAGCTTTAAATGAACTTTCAAAACAACCTTCATCACTTCTTATAATTGGATGATCTGATGCTTCTAAAATACCTTTCTCTTTTTTTAGTTGTTCAAAATTTCTTTTAATAATGGCTTCTTCTTCGCAGTGTGTGGCAATTAACAATTCAGTTCCAGCAAATATTTTATCCAATATTAATGGATTGTCTACCAACAAATTTTCTGTTGATGATCCCATGAAAATCTTTACGCCACAAACATCATTTTTCTTGGCATTTGTTTTCATTACTTCTTCATAATTATCATTACTTGTACCCATATAAAATGAGTAATTGGCTAAAGAAGTTTGTTGAGCAATATTGTATTTTTCTTCTAATAAATCTTGTGTAAAAGCTGGAGGGTTTGTATTAGGCATTTCCATAAAACTTGTTACGCCACCAGCAATTGCAGCTTTTGCTTCAGTATAAATATTGGCTTTATATGTTAAGCCGGGCTCTCTAAAATGTACTTGATCATCAATTGCACCGGGAATTAAAAATTGATTGCTTCCATCAATCTCAATAACACTTTCTTTGCTGTTAATAACTCCACCTATTTTTTCAATACGTTGTTTTTTTATTAACACATCACCCTTAATGCTTTGTCCTTCATTAACGATGGTTGTATCTTTAATTATATAATTGCTCATGGGTAATTTTTTATACAATATTAATTTTTAATAATGCAAAAAATAAAAACAATTTTCTTTTTTTTATTTCTCTTATTAGGGCATCAGTTAATTGCTCAAACATCTTACACACCATTGGGTAATAAAGAATATATTTTATTAGACAGAATAGAAATAAAATCTGGATTGGAAGGTTTCAACGCTTCTTATTTAAAGCCCAATAACACCAAATTATTTGTAAATGAAATTGAGTTATTAGATAGTTTACAACGCAATAAAAACAGAGTTGCTGCCAACATAACTACTATCGATAAATACAATATTACTCGTTATTTAATGGCTCATAAAGAGTACACTAGTTCAACTTCATCTTTTAACAATAAAAAAACTGCCTTTAATTTAATTGAAATCAATAAGCCTAATTTCTTCATAGCTGTTAATCCTGCATTTCAATATCAGTATGGTTCAGAGTCGGCTAGCAATCAGTCTTTGTATTCAATGAGTGCAGGCTTAACAGCAAGAGGTTTAATTGCAAAAAAAGTTGCTTTTAATATTTATGCAACAGGCAATAAAGAAAGAACGCCTTTATATGTTAGAGATTTTACTAAAGCTTTTCATGCAGTGCCAGGCTTTAGTAATTACAATTTTACCGACAGCAATGCAGTTCAATATTATGATATAAGAGCATCGGCACAATGGACTTTAGCTAAGTTTATAGACATGCAAGTTGGTTATGATAGAAACTTTTTAGGCAATGGTTATAGAAGCTTATTGTTAAGTGATTTTGGTGGCAATAGTTTATTCTTTAAAATTAATACTCGTTTATGGAAGTTTAATTTCGAAAATTTATACATGCAGTTAACACCACAATTTGGGATAGTAAACAATGCAACAGCTAAAAAATATTTACGTATCAATACACTTAGTATTAATGCTACCAATTGGTTAAACATTGGCATTTTTGATGCAGTAGTTTTTGGCAGACAAAATCAATTTGAATTAAACTATTTACAACCTTTTACTTTTTTAAGAGCTATGGAGCAACAAAGTGGTAGCCCAGATAATGCGTTAGTTGGGTTAAATTTAAAAGCCAATATTCGTAAACAGTTTCAAGTATATGGGCAAGTGTTGTTAGATGAGTTTTTGTTGAAAGAAATTAAAGCAAACAGTGGTTGGTGGGCCAATAAATTTGGTTATCAAATTGGTGTAAAATATATGGATGCGTTTAAGATTAAAAATTTTGATTTACAGCTTGAAAGCAATAGAACAAGGCCTTTTACCTACACACATTACGATTCTGTTTCTAATTACAGTAACAACAATTTAGCTTTAGCACATCCATTAGGTGCAGGATTTCAAGAGTATATTGTAATTGCTCGATATCAGCCATTAAAGAAGTTATTTCTACAAAGTAAAATCATATATTATACGCAAGGAAAAGATACTTCGGGTATAAATTTTGGCAATAATATTTTAAGAGATTACAAAACTCGTCCAACAGATTATGGTTGGCAAATTGGTGCAGGCAATAAAGCCAATTGCTTTTATATGAACATAAATGGAGCTTATGAATTAACTGAAAATTTATTTTTAGATGCAGGCTTTAGCATTAGAAATGTAAGTTTTACAAAAGGAGCATCGCAAAATACAACGATGATAAATCTTGGCTTTAGATGGAATATTACTAAAAGAGAATTTGATTTTTAAGCAGCACAAACAACAAGAATGAAACTACTACAATATATTTTTATTTGCACACTCATTTTAACCACGAATGCAATACAAGCACAAAGTGTTTACTTAACACCTGGTGGAAAAGAAGAGTGGTTGTTGAATAGATTAGAAATAAAAACAAGAGCTAAACAATTGTCTTTCTCCAACTTTAAACCATTCAACAGAAAATGTGTAGTTGATGAAGTTGATAGATTAGATAGTTTGTATGCAACAAAAGATTCTACCACCATACTTTTAACTGAGTTGGATAAATACAATATGCAACGTTTTTTAATGGCCAATAGCGAATGGAGTAAACCTAAAGAAATTTACATTGCAGAAAAAAGTTTAATCAAAGGTTTATATGTCAATAGAGCCAATATGATTGATAAACGCAATAGTGATTTTGTTTTAATAGCCAATCCAATTTTTAATTTTCAGCAAGGCTCTAAAGCTGGTAATACACAAAGTACTTTTATTAACCAACGTGGTATAAATGCTAGAGGAATTATTGGTAATAAAATTGGATTTTATTTTTATTTTACCGAAAATCAAGAACGTCAACCAACCTATGTACAAGATTGGAGAAGTAAATTTATAGCTGTACCGGGTGCTGGTTATATTAAAAATTTTAAAATAGGCGGATTCGATTATTTTGATATTAGAGGTGGTGTAACTTGGCAAGTTGCAAAATTTATGGATATGCAATTGGCTTACGATAGAAACTTTATTGGCAATGGTTATAGAAGCTTATTCTTAAGCGATTTTAGTACCAATAATATGTTTGTAAAAGTGAATACTTATTTTGGGAAATTCAAGTACCAGAATATTTTTTCTGAATTGGTTGCTTATAAAAGAGCTGGTGGTGACAGAATTTATCCAAGAAAATATTTTAGAGCCAGTTACTTAAGTTATCAGCCTACAAAGTGGTTAAATGTAGGTTTGTTTGAAGGGGTGATGTTGGGTAA
>JAGOUF010000313.1 GCA_018061385.1 Chitinophagaceae bacterium
TTGGTTAAGTATGCAACTTGTTTATTTACATAAGCAATCAATTCTTCAACAGATACTTGTTCGTTTTTATTTCCATCCCAATACTTATCTGCATATTTCGAAAAAAGTCCTTGTCTAATGCAATAAGTAAAAACGCCATTGTTCCATTCGGCCGATTCAAAAGCATATTCCATACCACCAGCAGCCGATACAATGATTGCTCCGTTACTCGACCCTAAATCGCTAAAAGTATTTTGCATTAACTCAAAACTGGTATTGGCATTTACTTTTTTGGCTTTATTCTTTATAGTAATGGTGCTTCTGCTTGCAATGCCTGTTACATTTGTTTCTTTAGTTGTATTCATTTCAATATTTTTTTTCTTATTTTTTTCAATTGATAACAATTCTTCTTTATCTAAAGCTCCGCTATGACAAGCATCTATAAACATTATTTTTTCTTGTGCTGGAACATCGGTTAATAAATCTTCCAACAATTCATATTTCAACCCACGTTTTTCTGGCTTTGTAAAATTTACATCGTAAGTAGCATAATAAAAATCTAACGAATCGCTCAACAATCCATGCCCTGTAACAGCAATCACAACTCTATCATTGGGGTTTGTTTTAAGTAATTTTTGTTTTATTTTTCGAATATTTTCTATTGTTACATTTTGGTTTAATAAGGTATCAATTACTGCATTGTCATAGTACTTACTAAAGTCTGCTGCAAGGTCTCTAATATCTTTTGCAGAGTAGGTTAAATTGTAAGTACTGTCTTTGTATTTTGCTACACCAATACCTATAAAATATGTTTTAGACTTTTGTGTTGAATCTTTAAATGAACTGTAGATTGTAAAGTTTTCTTTTAAAGAAGTTACGCCTTCACTGTTGGTACAAAATACTTTTATTTGGTTTTTGCCAAGTGCCAAAGGCACACTAATTTGTTGAGTATAAGAATTGGTTTTTAAACTTGCAATATTGTTGCCGTTTATGCCCAATATAGGACTGTTATTTACCAAAACTTGTACACTTTGCAAATTGTATTTAGCATCTTTGCACTCAACTTTTAATGTATATTTTGATAGATTGGTGGTTGTTTCAATGGTATATTTATCAACTAATCTTATAGTAGGCAAATGCAAATTGGTAGTAATATTTGTTTCGCTAATGCCTAATTTTTTAATGCGTTTTTTAAAAGCATTTCTGTAATTTTTTATAACAGCAGTATCTACAATACCTAAATTTTGTAAAACAATATCTGGTCGGTTTAATTGTAAATCAAACTGCTCGTAAGGATAAACCTGCTCGTTGTAGTTAATATTTAATACATCTAAACTACTTTTTTCTGCAAAATAATGTTGTAAAGTATCTACAATAAAACTTGGCTTTTTATACGGCACATAAATAGTGCCTTTTAGTTTACCAGTTAAAGTTTCTCTTACGTTTATTTTACCATCGTAACCACCAGTAATAAAGCTTTTACCATCTTTACTAATGCTTAAACTTTCGCTACCAAATTGGTGATCTTGAATAGTGTACACAAAGGAATTTGCTTCAACATTGTACAATGAAACATTGGTTGTTTTACTTTGTAATACTAAAAATTTATTATCGGGTGTTGGTTCTATTTTTAAAACATCTTCACCTGTTGAATTTGCTGTCCAGCCAGAAATATATTTTAAGGTGTTTGCATCATAATAATAAAGGTTTCCATCGCCAGTGCCCATAAATATTTTTTGAGGAGTACAAGCAATGTATCTTACTTTATTAATTAAAATAGTGTCTATAATTTTTCCAGTTAAAGCATCAACACTTATAACTGTATTGGCATTTATTTTAGAGAAAAGTTTGTTTCTGTAAGCATCAAAAAACAAATACATTGTTTTAATGGTAGTATCGGTTGGCACTTTAATTTTAAATTGTTGCTTATGCTTAACAGCATCCCAGGCCAATATTGTTCCTCCTTCGCCACTTACATAAAAGAAAGTGTTGTTGTTGTTGGGCTCAAAATATTCTATGTTTTCATTATTGCCAATATTTAAAGTATCGCTAATCTCATTTGTTCTATTATTGAATACAAATACAGCACTGCTTTTTTCATAAGCCATAAAAACGGCTAAGCTGTCGCCTGCTAATACAAACTTTTTTGTTTTGGGAAAGTTTATTTTAAGAGAAGTATTTACATGGCTTTTGCCTGTAGTTAAACTTAAATTGCCTAAGCTTTTTCCAAACTGATAAAAGAAAACAGAGTCTGATGTTTTGTTGTATTGAAGGTTGAGTATTTTATTTGAATAAAAATTAATTTTATTGGTTACGTTAATTTTGTAGCTTTTGTAAAAATCGTAATTCTTGGCTGTCATTATATTTATACTATACCCCGAACTTATTTCTAGTATTTCATTGTCTGAATTATAGAATAAAGCCCTATTTACATAGTTCGATTCTTTTGAACTGGTATAACTTCTACTTATAGAACTGAATAAGTTTAAAATTGAAAAATCATCTTGAGTGGAAGGATATATTAAGTAGTTTGAATTGGGTGAAAAAGAGTGAATGGCGTACATAGCTGGATAGGGAGAACTTTGAAACTTTGCCGATACATACACTTTTATTTTTGTTACATATGTTGATAGAAATAAATCTGTAACTTTTAAAATTGAATCATTAGATACGGTAGCAATATATCTATTGTCGTTACTGATTTGTATGTTTTTTGCATTGGTTATTGATGAAAAAGTACCTAAGATTTTTTCTTTACTTAAATCCCATTTAGTTAACACTTCGTTATCGGCACAAGAGAAAATAATATTATTGTCTGCTCTATAAAACACAAAATCGTTAATTATATTTTTATGCAATACAATTTTTTTTACCAATGCTAAACTATCTGTAAATGGGTTAATAATATTTAAAACAGAATCTTCTGTTGCATACAATAATTTGCTATCTGGCGAAAATTTGGCTACGTTACAAACACCATCTAAAGTATATGATTGAATGGGTGTATAATTATACGTATTCCAAATTACCAATTTTTTGTCTTCGCCAACACTAACTAAATATCTTCCATTTGCACTGTACTGTAAACTTACAATTCTACCTTTATGGTAGTACAATGTTTTAAGCTCTTTGCCTAAATTTTTATTCCAAATTTTTATTACGTAGTCGTCTCCACCTGTTGCAAAATATTTTGTATTGGGCGATAAGGCTGTGATATAAAAGTTGCTATGTCCAGCTTGTACGCTAATGCTTATTTCTTTTTGTGTTAACCAATTTTCTGTTGTTGCATTTACCCATGCTTTACCCTCGTAGTTATTGTACAACTCAAACAATTGTTTGGCTTTGTTTAAGTATTGTTTAGCTTTTGTAGTATCGCCATTTCTGTTTTCTACATTGGCTAAAATATATTCGGCCCAACCAATATACTCGTTAACATTGTTTATTGTTACAACATCATTAATTAATGTTGCAGTAGTTTTAGCAGCATCATAATTTTCATCGTTAATTTGTTGCAAGCTTTCGCCAATCCAGAAATCAATTAATACATTTTTTTTAATTTGAACGTATAAATTTTTTAGCTGAATGGCTTTTTCTGTGGTATTGTTTATAGACAATAAATAAGGCTTTATGCTTGATGGATATAGTATAGAACCAAAAGCAATCCATGCACAATACTCATCAATAAAACCTGGTTTATTGCCCATTGCATTTGCTGGTAAGTTTTGTAAATATTTAAAAAATAATTGCAGGTGTATAGCTTGGCTAAAAATTAAGGAGGAGCAAAAATTGTAACCAGTAAAAATTCCATTGTCGTATTTGTAAGCCAAACTGCTATTGGTAAGTGTATCTTTTGCAATTAATTTACCCGATT
>JAGOUF010000314.1 GCA_018061385.1 Chitinophagaceae bacterium
ATGGTATTGCCAATTTTAAATTCTCCTATTAAATATTTAGAAATAAAAAATGCAGCAAAATTAAAAACTGCAGCCCACAATACTGCTTGAAATGGAGTTAACACTTTTGTAGAAACTATTGTAGCAATTGAATTGGCAGCATCATGAAAACCATTGATATAATCAAAAATAAATGCCAATGCAACAATTATAATAAGCAGTGTAGGAAAGTGAAAGTTCATATAAATTATTTACTGTAAAGTGTGAACTGTGAACCAATATTAATTAAGCATATTTAATAATAATACTTTCAATAACGTTGGCAGCATCTTCTGTTTTATCAGTTGCAGTTTCCATTACCTGATAAATTTCACGTTTTTTAATCACTTCTTTAAAGTCGTTTTCTTGATTAAACAACATTTCAATACTCATATCAAAAACATCATCTGCTTGATTTTCTAAGCTATTTACTTTCACCAAAGCCTCTGTCATTTCTCTTAAGTTCTTCATATCTCTTAAGCCTTTTACAGCTTTGCTGATTTCAATAGAACCTTGCAAAATCAATTCGGCCAATTTTAAAATTCCACTATCGTTCGGATTAACTTTATAGAAGTTTATTTTTTTTGCTGTTGCATACGTATAATCAGCAATATCATCCAATGCTGTTGCCAAAGAATGTATATCTTCTCTGTCAAAAGGAGTGATAAAGTTTCTACCTAATTCTGTAAAAATTTGATGGGTGGTATCATCATTTTTATGTTCTAAATCTTCTAAAACCGATAATAGATTGGCTCGTTTATCAGCATTAGGTTCATTTACCATTTCTTTCAACTTATAGCCCATTTCACTCACTCTATCTGCCACATCTTCAAACAACTCGTAAAACACTTTATTTTTAGGCATAAATAATTTGCCAATATTGTTGAATCCCATGTTACTTTTTTTATGTCTGCAAAGGTTAAATTTATTTGCAGAGTTTATCCATATTAAGAAAAGGTAATAATTTCTTAACATTGGTTTTAGTTGTTTAAGGCATATTAAACCCAATACTTTTGCAACAAAAAGTATCAACATGCAACAATTGAATAAAATATTGGCTTTTTTGTTGTGTAGCTTATTAATTAATACAGCTAAGGCTCAATTTTTAATGGATATTGTAGATACCACTAAAGAAACTGGCAGAGGAATACTAAACATATACAAAAATTTTAATCATTTGCAGGTAAGTTCATACCTACAACCTCAATTTCAAATTGCTCAAGAAAAAAGTATCAATAGCTTTGAAGGACCCGATTTTGGAACAAATGTTAGCAACCGATTTATGCTTCGCAGAAGTAGATTGAAAATAGAATATGTACATTTTGAAGCAACTACAAAACCCAATATTCAAATTGTATTTCAAATAGATGCCAACGAACGTGGCTTTACTCTAAGAGATATGTGGGGCAGAATTTTTGAAAACAAATACAAATTATTTTCTTTTACTACTGGCGTTTTTGCAAGACCATTTGGTTTTGAAACCAATTTAAGTAGTAGCGATAGAGAATCACCAGAACGTGGACGAATGAATCAACTCCTTATGAAAAGTGAACGAGATTTAGGAGCCATGATTTCATTTGATGCAAGAAAAAATATAGGATGGTTGAGTAATATAAAATTAGATGTTGGTGTTTTTAATGGTCAAGGAATTAGTGCTACTGGCGATTTTGACAACAACAAAGATTTTATTGGCCGCCTTTCATTAAAACCAATTGCCCTAAATAAAAAAATTTCCATTACTGCTGGTACATCAATATTACAGGGAGCATTGTTACAAAACACAAAATATAGTTTTAGCACAAGTTTAGTTAATGGAACTAAAACAACAACAGTCGATTCTTCATTAACCAATTTTGGCAAAAATGCACCAAGAAATTATTATGGTGCCGATGTACAACTAAAAATTAAAAACAAGGTTGGTTTTACCGAATTAAGAGGAGAAATAATTACTGGTAAACATGCAGTATTGGCCAACTCTAACGAAACACCAACTACATTACTAAGTGGCTACG
Organism: Chitinophagaceae bacterium; assembly: GCA_018061385.1. Taxonomy (GTDB): domain Bacteria; phylum Bacteroidota; class Bacteroidia; order Chitinophagales; family Chitinophagaceae; genus UBA1930. The sequence continues at coordinate 2,031 of JAGOUF010000314.1, forward strand.
CTGGTTATTATATAAGAAATTTTAATGGTGCATACTTTTACTTTTTACAACATTTATTTTCTACCAAACATCAATTGATAATTAAGTACGATTGGTTTGATCCCAATACAAAAGTTGCAACAACACAAATTGGTGCAGCCAATAGCAATTTTACTGCTGCCAATATTAAATATTCAACATTGGGAATTGGGTACATAAATTACATTTCTGAAAATGCAAAATTGGTATTATACTATTCAATTGTTTACAACGAAAAAACTTTATTAACAGGCTATACAAACAACATTAAAGACAATGTTTTTACGTGCAGAATGCAGTTTAGATTTTAAATAGCTAACTGCATAATTTTTTTACACTCCAGTTCAAATAATTTTATTCAATAGCTTAATTTTCTGATAACATACAGGTAACAATTACGTAACACTGCACAAATAGTTTTGCATCACCAAAATAAAAATTTGATGAAGCAAGTAATTGTTAGCACGTTTTTTCTTTTCGTTATTTCTATTTTTGCCAATGCTCAAAAATCAAAAATTACTGGTAAGGTTTTTAACAATAGCAATCAACCGTTAACAGGCGTTACAATAATTTTAGCTGGCACTTCTACTGCTACAACAACTACAAATATTGATGGTATTTATAGCATTTTTGTTGATGTAAATAAAAAACACAGTTTAACTTTTTCTTATATAGGTTACGAAACGAAAACCATTTCGAATATTCAACCTGCTCGTGCAAATGATGTTGAAGTATTGGATATATTAATGGTAGAAAATAAAACTGTAAACAGTGAGGTAACTGTAAAAGCAAGTACAAAAAGCAGTGGAAAGGGTGAAACTGTAAATGCCATGATTGCCTATCAAAAAAATACAGGTACGGTGGCCTCTGTTGTTTCTGCTGAAACCATTAAACGTTCTCCTGATAGAACAACTGGCGAAGTATTAAAACGTACTCCAGGTGCTAGTATTCAAGAAGGAAAATTTATAATTGTACGTGGTTTGGCCGATAGATACAATCAAGCAATGCTAAATGGTGTTTTATTAACTAGTACAGAACCAGATAGAAAAACTTTTTCTTTTGATTTAATTCCTTCGGCAATGATTGATAATATTATTATCAACAAAGCTTTTGTGCCTGAATTACCAGGAGAATGGGCTGGAGGTTTAATACAGGTTAATACAAAAGACATGCCTGCAAAAAACTATTTAAATATTCAATTGGGTACAGGTTTTAATACACAAACAATTGGAGAAAATTTTTATACTGATAATGCTGGAAGTTTAGAAAAAACGTTGGGCTATGCAGATGCGTCAAGATCGTTGCCTTCGTCATACACTACTAAATCTAACTTCGATTTATTGTCTGCATCTGCAAAAACAGCAATTGGTAAACAATTAAGAAACGCTTGGGAGCCCACAAAAATAAATGCTCCTTTAAATTCTTCTCTACAAATAAATGGAGGATTGAATACAAAAATATTTGGCAAAAAAGTAGGCGTTAATTTAGGAGTGCTATACAATAAAAACAACCGATTTTTAAAAGTATTAAATCGACAAAATACACTGTCTGCAAATATTTTTACAACCAATTTTAATTTCGATGATGATAGGTATGTACAAGAAATTTCTGCCGGTGCAATTGGTAGTTTTACAATTGAATTGAATAGTAAAAATAAAATCTCATTAAAGTCATTAATCAATCTAAACTCTTCGAATTCTACTACATTAAGAACGGGTGTTGATTTTACAAGAGATGAAAATATTAAGGGCAATGAAATGACCTTTAAGCAAAACATTTTTAATACAA
>JAGOUF010000315.1 GCA_018061385.1 Chitinophagaceae bacterium
ATAATGACCAATCATGTTATTCAGTTAATTCCACAAAAATTTACAACAAATATTATTGAACATAGAACTTTATTAACAGCTGGTATTGGCGAAAGTTTTTTAGCAGAATTAATACAAGAATGGGAATTGCAATTGCCTAGTTTTATAAAACTTGCCTACTTACCGAACTATGGCATGGTACGTTTAAGGCTTACTGCTACTGGGTATAATAAAGAAGAGTTAATTACACAATTAGATAAAGAATTTAAACAATTACAACAATTGGTAAAAGAGTATTTAGTAATTAATGAAGATTTATCAATGGAATTGGTCGTATCTAATTTGCTCAAAAAACACAAGAAAACATTGGCCACTGCCGAAAGTTGTACAGGTGGCTATATTGCAAGTTTAATTACAACACATGCAGGTGCTAGTAGCATTTTTACAGGAAGTATTGTTTGTTACGACAATAGAATTAAAACAGAAATGTTGGGTGTATCCAATGAAATTTTAACTACTGTTGGTGCAGTTAGTAAAGAAACTGTTGAATTAATGGCTACAAATATTATGAAAGTAATGAATACAGATTATTCAATTGCTGTTAGTGGCATAATGGGGCCAGGTGGTGCAACCAACGAAAAATTGGTTGGGTTTGTTTGGATTGCAGTTGCATCGAGAGAGAAAACAATTAGTCAATCATATAATTTTAGGTTTGATAGAAGTAGGAATATTCAGTTAACGACTGTAAACGCTTTAAATATGCTTAGAAAGCTAATTCTTGAAAGTACAAATTAGCTTAAAAACAGTACATTTTTGTGGATAACACACTAATAACTTTAGCCTATTAAAATTTAATTTTACCGCTACAATTGGCTAAGCATAAGACATTCGAAGATTGTCTTATTAAAAGCTTTGGAATTGCTTGCGTACATTAAACGATACTTCATTATTTTGCAGCCGTTACTAGCTGATAAATGACTTGGTGTACAAGTGTGCGACGCAACTGAAGTTGAATGATAATTTACAGCTAGTTACATAAAAAAAGAAAGTATGGCAATAGTTGATTTGGTAATGCCTAAACTAGGCGAAAGTATCATTGAAGCAACCATTTTAAAATGGAATAAGAAGGTAGGCGATGTTGTTAAGCAAGATGAAACTGTTTTAGAAATTGCAACTGATAAAGTTGATAGTGAAGTACCTAGCACACATGCTGGCACTATTACTGAAATATTGTTTAACGTTAACGATGTTGTACCAATTGGTACTGTAATTGCACGTTTAGATACCAATGCTGGTAGTAGTGCAACTCCTATTGCAATTGTAGAAACTGCCACTGCTGCACCAATTGCAATTGAAACACCAATTGCAACTGCCGAAGTGAAGCCTGCACAAGAAGTACCTTATATACCAACTGCTATAATAGCAAAAGTTGCTGGCAACAATAAATTTTATTCTCCGTTGGTTTTAAATATTGCCAATAGCGAAGGCATTGGTTTAAGTGAACTAGAATATATTGTTGGTACTGGTGCAGATGGAAGAGTAAGCAAAAGAGATGTATTGCAATATGTGGCAGATAAAAGAGCAGGAAAAATTTCTAGCTCTGTTACTGAATCTCCAATGGTTGCAACACCAACACCAATGGTTGAAGCAGTTACAACACAACCACAGCCAACGCAAAATATACAGCAAGAAACAGCAGCACCAATAGCTGCACCTCAAATGCCTACAACTACTTATAGTGGTAATGTTGAAATTGTTGAGATGGATAGAATGCGTAAAATGATTGCTAAACATATGGTTGATAGCAAACATATTAGTCCGCATGTAACCAGTTTTGTAGAAGCAGATGTAACCAATATGGTTTTATGGAGAGAGAGAGTGAAAAAGCAATTTGAAAAAGAAAACAATAGCAGAATTACTTTTACGCCAATGTTCATAGAGTGTGTAACTAAAGTAATGAAACGTTACCCTTGGATAAATGCTAGTTTGGATGGCGATAAAATTATTGTAAAAAAAGATTTTAATATTGGTATGGCTACAGCTTTACCAAGTGGAAATTTAATTGTACCTGTAATTAAAGGTGCAGATATGTTGAACCTTGTTGGATTAAGTAAAACTGTAAATAGCTTAGCCGATGCAGCAAGAAACAATAAATTAAAACCAGATGATACTGCTGGTGGAACATTTACCATTACCAACGTTGGTACATTTGGTAGCTTAATGGGTACACCAATTATTAACCAACCTCAAGTTGCCATACTTGCCGTTGGTGCAATTAAAAAACGTCCTGTTGTTGTTGAAACTCCTGAAGGTGATACCATTGGCATAAGACATATGATGTACTTGAGTTTAAGCTACGATCATAGAGTGGTTGACGGAAGTATAGGTGCAAGTTTTTTAACAGCAGTTGCTAAAGAATTTGAGAAATGGGATATGAATAAAGAATGGTAATTTTTATTGAATATTTTAAAAGCCCTGCATTTTTGCAGGGCTTTTTTATTGATAATTTTTTCAGTAAAAAAACAGTTTGCTTAGAGTGTATTTACAATTGAAATAGAGTACACTTTTTTACTGTTGAAATTTAGTAAGATGTATAAATCGAATAAAAAGGCTCAGTTGTTTAAAACAATTGAGCCTTTTATTATTTTATTCAAAATGTATTAGCATATAAAATTTAGCTTTACCCACCCACTAACAGTGAAACCAATATGCTTAAACCAAGAATAGCTAAAAGCGTACGGCCTGTATTAGACTTTTTATTGGGTTCTACTCCTGCAGAAGTAGATTCATTGGTTTTAATATTGGCAGTTCCTGCATTTAACATAACTCTATTTTTTAAGAAAAGAGAGTCTTCAGTTTTTAGTTGACGCATATTTTTATAGTTAGCTGAAAAACCAGATACAACCACTACAATATCATCTCCAGAAGTTTCTATATCGTATTTTGGTTCAACTAAAATATCGCCGTTATTCGTTTTTAAAGCATTTGCTACTGCTAAATTTTTAACAAAGTCAACTCCATCTTTAGATATTGTTCCTTTTGCGGTAGCTGTAACTTTTGCTTCTTTTACTTCTAAATCGGCCAACAATGGTTTGGTATAAACACCTCCATTAATAATGTCCATTGTTTTTACTGTACTAGTTTTTGACTTTGATGCTACACTACAAGAACTAAAAATAATTAGCACAGTAATTATTGAAAAAAATGATTTTATTTTCATAAAATTTTATTTATTTTGGTAACAAAATTTTAAATAAGATGATGATTATTACCACTTTTATTTAAAAGAAAATTCTTCCTTTACTTGAAGCAGGAACAGTTGAAGATTCGTTTGTTTTGATCGTTGGATTTCCTGCATTTAAAAGAAGTCTCATTTTTAAGAAAACAGAATCTTCAGCTCTTAACTGGCGGAAGTTTTTGTAGTTTGCTGGAAAACCAGTTACAGTAACTGTAATATCATCTCCAAATGTTTCTACATCGTATTTTGGTTCAACCAAAATATCGCCATTTGTACTTTTTAGTGCATTGGCAACAGCTAAGTTCTTTACAAAGTCAATTCCATCCTTGGTTAAAGTTCCTTTTGCAACTGCAGTAACTTTTGCTTCTTTAACTTCCAAATCTGCTAACAATGGTTTTGTGTAAACACCACCGTTGATGATGTCCATCGTTTTTACAGTACTGGTTTTAGATTTTGATGCTACACTACAAGAGCTCAGTACAACTGCTGCAATAGCTACAGAAAAAAACCGCCTTAATTTCAAACATTTTAGTTTAGGTTAATAATGCGTAAAGATAGGCTGCCCAACAATTTATAAAATACCCATTTAGG
>JAGOUF010000316.1 GCA_018061385.1 Chitinophagaceae bacterium
GGTGTATATCGTTCTCCTATCAATTTTTTTAGGAATAGAAGTAATTGGTCGTGTACCAAGTGTATTGCATACACCATTAATGAGTGGTGCGAATGCCATTCATGGTGTGGTAATTATTGGAGCAATCATTGTTATGGGGCGAGTAGAACCTGATAATTACATTGCTTTGGTCATTGGCTTTTTGGCGGTGGTTTTAGGAACATTGAATGTAGTGGGAGGATTTGTTGTTACAGATAGAATGTTAGAAATGTTTAAAAAGAAAAAAGCCAAAAGCTAACCAAATCAAATCAATTCATTCAAACAAGCACTCTAATACAATAAACACATGAGCATACTTACTATAATTTATTTAATTGGTTCACTCACATTCATCATTGGTCTTAAAATGCTATCTCATCCAGAATCTGCAAGAAAGGGAAATCTTGTTGCTGCTTTCGGTATGACCATTGCAATTTTTGGAACTATTTTTTTATACAGAGATGAAGAAGGTCACAAACTGCACAATTACATTTGGATTTTTGCTGCATTAATTGTTGGTACACTTGTAGGTTTTTTAATAGCCAAAAAAGTACAAATGACTGCCATGCCAGAAATGGTAAGTTTATTTAATGGAATGGGCGGTGCTTGTGCAATGCTAATCAGCATTCTAGAGTTTAAACACATTTCAGATAATGCAATTGTAGACACAACTTCAGGCCAAAATGGTTTTATGTTAATTGCTGGCAGCACAAGCCATTTACACATGTTAATTATTGTTGTAGGAATGGTAATTGGTGCTGTTTCTTTTGCAGGTAGTATGATTGCTTGGGGCAAATTAAATGGTAAAATAAAAGACCTTAGTTATAATGGACAAACCTATGTAAACCTTGCTTTATTAATTGGCTTAGTAGGTTTATGTACTTGGTACATTTTTAAAACACCAGTAAGTGGTGCTGAATTAGGTGGAATAGGTTTTACTTTAACCGATGGTACTGTTGCAACACAAGGATTATTTCCAATGCAAGTATATATTTTTTACGGAATTATTGTATTGGCTTTAGTCTATGGAATTATGTTTGTTTTACCAATTGGTGGAGCCGATATGCCAGTTGTAATTTCATTGTTGAACTCTTTTACAGGTATGGCTGCTGCATTTGGAGGCTTCTTATATGGCAACCAAGTAATGTTAACAGGAGGTATTTTAGTAGGTGCTGCTGGTACTTTACTTACACTATTAATGTGTAAAGCCATGAACAGAAGTTTACAAAATGTATTACTGGGTTCGTTTGGTAGTAGTGCAAAAGCTACAGCAGGTGGCAGTAAAGAACAAGGCAATTACAAAGAAATTTCTTTAAGCGATGCCTCAACCATTATGGCTTATGCCAATAAGGTAATGATTGTTCCTGGTTATGGTTTAGCTGTTGCTCAGGCACAACATACTTGCCACGAATTAGAAAAATTATTAGAAGAAAGAGGTGTAGAAGTTAAATATGCCATTCATCCTGTAGCTGGTCGTATGCCAGGCCACATGAATGTTTTGTTGGCCGAAGCTGATGTGAGTTATGAGAAATTATTAGAAATGGAAGATGCCAATGAAGAGTTTAAAAGTACTGATGTAGTATTAATTTTAGGAGCCAATGATGTAGTAAATCCTGCTGCAAAAAATGACCCTTCCTCTCCTATTTTTGGCATGCCAATTTTAGAAGTTGAAACAGCTAAAAATGTAATTGTAAATAAAAGAAGTATGAAACCTGGTTATGCAGGTATTGAAAATGATTTATTTTTTGCACCAAAAACATCTATGTTATTTGGCGATGCAAAAGCAGCTATTCAGAAATTAGTTAGTGAGATTAAAAACGTATAGAATATTTTTATAATTATTTCAAAGCCATCGTTATACCACGGTGGCTTTTTTATGCTAGCTCACAAGCAATTTCTTTTAGCAATATCTTAAATGTTCATACTAACTACATAATAGTATGTCATATCGAGGAACGAGATATCTGCCTAGTATTCCCCTAACTGTAAGTGTTTCACCAACCAACAGAGAAAAAAGATTCATTGTTCTTCATGCGTATGACTGTTTACCAAATAGTGAATCTTCTCAACCTATTTTCAACAGCCTGGGTTGCCCAATAGTTTCCTATAATTTCTTGGCACAATTAAGCAAACATATTTCAAAGTCAAACAAGCCAATCCTGCTATGAATGTTCAATTAAAAATATTATTGATTGCTTAATTGGTAACGTTTGCGTAAAAAGCTGCCATTTTTTTTCATTCCAGCCTTATTTCTATGTAGCTTGGCAATTCAACTTATTCAAAGTTTGCATCTGCTTAGACTGATTTTTGTTTAACCAAATAAAATTGCTGTATGAAAAAAAAGTTACTCCTTTTTGTCCTTGTATTGTCTTGTATTTCTATCAACAAAAATTTTGCACAGGTTATTAATGAAGGTTTTGAAGAAGCCGAATGGGGGAGCACAGTTACTTCAAATTCTGGAAGCGTAGTAATTACTGGCACAAGTGCCAATAGTACCATGACGTACTTTTTAAGCAGTGCTGGTTCAAGTTCTAGCTTCTCAACTACTGGGGCATATACATTAACTGTTCCCTTTCTAAGTAGTAGCTCTCCAACCAATTCATCAAGTACAAGAACATCTTATACTGTTCATTTTACATCCACAGATATCAACACATCACCCAATTCGGGTTCTTGGCTTTATTCCAGGGGATCAATAGCAACAGACTCACGATTACAAAGGGCTCATTCAAAAACAAATTCATGGGCAATGGGTTCAAGCAGCGGTTATTTAATTACGCCAGTTATTTCTGGTGGTGTTGCTAGCATTACAGTGTGGGTAGCTGCCCCATCGAACTTTACCATTGGGCTTAATACCAATACCAACATTACTTCTTTGCCAACTTATTCCAGCAATAATTCTGCAGCAATGGCAGGGTTTACACAGGTTACACAGTCATTTCCTGCTTCTGGAACATTGGGTTCTAGCTATATACAATCATTTAGTTTTACAGGCAGCTTTTCTGGCCCTGTGAGGGTGGGCTTGTTTAATGCTGGTGGTAGCAATATTTATATAGATGATATTATCATTACTTCACCAGCCCCAACTACAGCTTTATTTTCATCTCCAACATCATTGTCTTTTGCCAACCAACAATCATCTACCAATTCAACATCACAATCATTTGATTTGAGTGGCACGTTGCTTACTGGTTTCCCAAGCGACTTAACAGTTTCTGCACCAAGCACAGATTTTCAAGTTTCAAATAACAATACAACATGGGGTTCATCAGCAACAATTGCTTATACATCTGAAACATTGGCTGTAACACCCGTTTATATAAGGTTTACACCACAAACTACTGGTGCAAAATCTGGTAATGTAACCGTTGCTGGTGGTGGTGCAACAACTATTAATATTGCTGTATCAGGAACAGGTACTGGACCCATTTACAGTTTTAGGAGCAAGCAATCAGGTAACTGGGCTGATGCTTCCACATGGGAATACAACAATGGTACAATTTGGGTAAATGCAGTAACTGCACCAATTGATGCAGACGGAACAATTAACATTCAAAACGCACATGTAGTAACAGTAAATGCAGCAGTGTCTGCTGATGAACTCACCATAGATGCAGGTGGAGAACTGGCCATTGCTACAACTAATACATTAACCATTGCCAATGGAACAGGAACAGATATTACAGTAAATGGAAAACTAAAAAACAGTGGCATACTTACATTAACTGGCACACTTGCTTTTGGTGCAACTGGTACTTATCAACATGATGCAACAACTGCAATAC
>JAGOUF010000013.1 GCA_018061385.1 Chitinophagaceae bacterium
GCAGAATTACAGCTGCAAGTTTACATTCAGATCAACGAATTTTACAATTCACCGATCAGCAACATGCTGCTCAATTGCCACATACTTTATTGCAAGAAAAACACCAGTATCAATCTACTTTATTGCTACAACTTTTTCAATTAAACAATGCTGTTCAATTGGCTCAACAACTCGTAAGGTTAATTAACGAAAACAGTGCTGCATTTAATGAAGATGCAATAAATTATATTACTCCAATTGAATCTAAATTGTTGACATTGCAACTTGTACAACGAAAGTTTTCTATACAATTAGAGCAATTTTTACTAGAGCAAAAACTACCCAGCGAAAACGAAGCTTTGCAAGAAAGAATTAAAAAAGCTGCAACTTATTTTGTTGATGAGTTTACACAAGTGATGAACGATTTAAAACAATCTTCAGTTGTAACAGATAGTAGGCAATACTCCATGGCGTATAATGAAGATGTGAAAAATTTATTTACTACGCTTGCATTGCAACAACATTTAATAAGTAGTTGTAGCAATGGTTTTTCTGTTGATGTTTTTCATAAATATAAAAACAATTTTAAGCTGCCCTATTTTTCTGTAAATGCTTATTCAAAAGACAATTCGGCTACTGCCAATTTCAAGCAAATAGCACATCCCGATTTGTACGAACAATTGAAGAAACTAAGAGATGATATTTGCAACAGAACCAACATGGCTGTGTATATGGTAGCGGCAGGCAATACATTAAACGAAATGGTTACTTACTTGCCACAAACATTAAGCGATTTAAAAAAAATCATAGGCTTTGGCGATGCAAAAGTTGAAAAATATGGTTTGCAGTTTTTAGATATTATTATTCGTTATTGCAATGAGCATGATTTAGAAAGCAGCATACATTTAAAACCAACTACAACAACCAAAAAAGAGAAGCCAGCAAAAACAAAAGAAGATACCAAATTGGAGAGTTTTAAACTGTTTAAAGCAGGCAAAACAATTGAAGAAATTGCCGTTATAAGAAATTTAAAAACACCCACTATTGAAGTACATTTAATGCACTATATAAGCAATGGCGAAATTGAAATTTCAACATTATTAAGTGCCAAAAAGTTGGCATTGATACAGTTACATTTAAAAGATTACAATGGCATCGGCATTACTTCTATTAAAGAGCAATTGGGCGACGATATAAGTTACACAGAAATAAGATGGGTATTGGCTTATAAAGAAAGAATGGAACATGAAAACAGTGCCGTGGGTTAACGCAATTAAAAAAAAATTTTACAACAACCAACCCAATAACAAACAACTTATTACAATAAATGGAGCTCTAATTTTTGTAAAAGCCAACAACAAAAATGTAGCCAATACAACAGCTATATTTTCAGTAAAACTTAGCATATTTTGTCCATCGTTAATTTGCACAATATCTTTAGATAAATAAATTACAGATCCTACAATAATACCTACCACTGCTGCATTAATTCCTTCTAACGATCTAAAAATAATGGCATACTTTTTTAAATTGTGCCACACAGGAAAAAAGAATAGTACCAATAATGCACTGGGTAAAAAAATACCAATTGCACCCAAAGCACAACCTAAAATATGCAAGGTTGTACTGCCTTCATTACGCATAACCATCCCACCAGTAAACGATCCTATGCTAAATACTGGACCAGGAATTGCTCTAACTATTCCAGAGCCTGTAAGAAAATCAGTTTGGTTCATTTTTAAAACATCTCTCTTGTTTTCTTTTATTTTTTGAGTTTGTGGTCGTACAACATATTGTTCATACATCATAGGCATTAATACATCTCCTCCACCAAAAACCAAACTACCAAAACGATAATTGTTTTCAAATACATTGATTATTTTTCTGTTCTTCCAATTTTCAACAGTAGCAGTTTCAGATAAATAACCTGTTATTCCAAACAGCACTAAAAAAATAATCAAATTACCCCATTTAATTTTTTTAGAAGTTGCCCCTTTTTGAGGAATTCTTTTATCGCTAAAGTTGGTTGCAATACCAGCACAAACCATTAACACAGGAAAAATCCACGGCGTTTTAAACACAAAAAAAGTTGCAAAGGCAGCAACCACTAAAATTACTCTTGTAATGGTATTGTGTATAGCAACTTTGTACAATCTAAAAGCAGAAAAAGCAATAAAGCCAATGGCCATAGGTTGAATAAAATGAAATATTCTATTGTCTAAAGATTGCTCATCAAAATATTGCAATAAAAAAGACAATGCACCCATTAAAATACTTGCCGGTAAAATCCATATGAATAAAGTAAGCAATGCCAATGGAATACCACCACGTTTATAACCAATTAGTGTGAGTGTTTGTGTACTACTTGCTCCTGGTAACATGTTACAAAAGCTTACCAAATCAAGCAATTCCTTTTCGGTAACATCTCTTCTTTGTTTTACAAAAGTTTGTAGCATCATGCCATAATGCCCTTGAGGGCCACCAAATGCAGTAATACTATGCAAAAAAATTGCACGTAAAAATGGTATATGACGAAGTAAAATCAATACAAGCTATTTGGGGGTTTAACAGCGTTAAGTTAATACAAAAATAAATAAACTAATATGAACTTCTAAATTTCAGTTAAGATGAGTTTACAATTGAATAGATTCTACATTTTTATCTACGCTTTTGTCTTTATTAAAAAGAAATATTCGTAAGCGTAAAATAGAAAAAGAGATGTAACAAGAATAGAAACTAATCCACTCGTTTTATCTAATTCTCTCTTATTGAAAATAAAAAAATATGAAGAAGAGTTACTTACAACACATTCAAAAATTTATTCTCTTTCTTTTCCAATAAGCTTTTTGCAAAAACTTAACTTCGCTACAAATGCTATACTATGAGTAAATTGAGTACCCTTGCTGAAACCCTTATTGGTAGTGAAATTGTAAAATTAGGCAATGCCATTAACGATCGTATTAGAAATGGTGAAACCATTTACAACTATACCATTGGCGATTTTAATTCCTCAATTTTTCCAATCCCCAAAGAGTTAGAAGATTTAATTGTTGAAGAATATAGAAATGGAAGTACAAGCTACCCTCCTGCAGATGGTGTTTTAGATTTGAGAAAATCTGTTTCAACATTTTTAAAAAAATGGGAAGGTTTAGAATATGATATCAACGAAATACAAATTGCTTCGGGTGGAAGACCATTAATTTATACTTTATTCAAAGCCATTGTAGATAAAGGCGATAAAGTAATTTATGGTGTACCAAGTTGGAACAACAATCACTATGTGCATTTAACAGATGGAGAACATTGCTTAATTGATTGTTTGCCAGAAAACAATTTTATGCCTTTACCTCAAGATGTTGAACAACACATTAAAGGTGCTACATTAATTTGTTTATGCTCTCCACAAAACCCAACAGGCACAACACTTACAAAAGAAAGTTTGACTAAAATTTGCGATTTAATTGTTGCAGAAAACAATAGCAGAAGTGCAGATGAAAAGAAACTGTATTTAATGTACGACCAAATGTACTGGACTTTAACTTATGGCGAAATTGAACACTACAATCCTGTTTCTTTAAATCCAGCAATGAAGCAATACACCGTTTTTATAGATGGTATTTCTAAAGCATTTTGTGCAACAGGTGTACGTGTTGGTTGGAGTATGGGTCCTGCAAATGTTATTGCAAAAATGAAAGCCATTCTAAGTCATGTTGGTGCATGGGCTCCAATGGCTGAACAAAAAGCAACTGCAAAATATTTAATGCAAACAGAAGCTATCAAAACATTTTTAGCTGCCTATAAAAAAGAAATAGAATATCGTTTGGTAAATATTTACAATGGTTTTATTGCTTTAAAAAATAAAGGATATGCTGTTGATGCTGTTACCCCACAAGCAGCTATTTACTTAACCATAAAAATAGATTTAGTAGGCAAGCAAACTGCCGAAGGAACAATATTGAACAACCAAGCGGATGTTACTGCTTATATATTAGGAGAAGCTAAAATTGCAGTTGTTCCATTTTATTGTTTTGGTGCAAGTAACAATAGCCCTTGGTACAGATTGAGTGTAGGCACTTGTAAAAAAGAAGATATTCCAATTGTATTGAGTAATTTAGAAGCGGCATTGGTAAAGTTGAAATAAGCTTTGTTTATTAAGACAAATAATAAAATGATGAAAAATAAAATTTTAAATATTGTTGCAGCATTATTTGGGCTATTGCTAATCAATGGTGGCTTGAATAAGTTTTTGAACTACATGCCTGTTCCAGAAAATTTACCTACTGCTTTAATTAAAGACAGTGTTGCCCTGCTAGAAATTGAATGGCTAATGCCACTGATTGGTATTGCTGAAGTGGTGGGAGGATTACTAATTATTGTACCTAGAACAAGGGCTCTCGGAGCATTGGTTGTTTTTCCAGTAATGGTGGGTGTTTTGCTCACTCATATTTTTGTTGCACCAGATGGACTTATTATTGCACTTGTTATTTGGGCAATTTTATTATGGATTATTGTTGAAAACAAACAGAAATACTTGCAATTATTAAAGAAGTAATCCTTTGGCGATACACTTATTTTTTCAAATAAAAAAAGTGCAATAGATATTTTGTTGTTGAATGGAGCGTCGCCAATGTCGCTCCATTGTTGTTTTATAGCTAGTAAACAAATAGGTTTATTTAACTTTTAATTTCTTTGGATTTTGATACGTATTCCAAAAAATCAATAAGTCGATTTCATTTTTTAGCGGTTTGTATTTGTATACCAATAAACCCTTTTATGTACTAGCGTAAATCGAATGTTTTTATTTTTTTTATTTTTCGACTTTCCTATTTCTGGGTTCTTAGAAAGGTTGTCTAATTTTTTATCAACCAATACCACAAAATTACTAATCTCTTTTTCGGTCCAAGCTTCTTACAAGTAGTCAATATTTGCTTTAAAGGTTTGCCAAGCTTTGTTTGTCCAGTTTATTTTGCAATCCATTTTTTATAGCGTTTTTGAATATCTTCATGAGCAATTACTTCGCCTTTGTCCGATTGTATTAAGGCAGCTTCAACATCGGCTTTAACTTTATCGGGCATTGTATCCCACCAATCATTGTCTGCATCTACTTCAAGCATTGCATGAACCATCTTAACTACTTTTACATCGGCCGTATCAATGTATTTTTTCACTTGCTGACGCATTGTTTTTTCTGTATTCATAAACCCAACTTTAAAAACAAATTTACTTTTAATTTCTTTAAATATACAATCCTATTCTTTGATTAAACTGGGTATAAATGAAATCATAACTCAAATCTTTTGTATCAACTGTTTTACCTATCAACGCTGTTTATTACATTTACCACATGCAAGAAAAAAAATTGTTTTTATTAGATGCTTTTGCACTCATTTTTAGAGCTTATTATGCATTGATTCGCAATCCTAGAATTACGAGTACTGGCATGAACACCAATGCACAATTTGGTTTTACCAATACTTTGATAGAGTTAATAAATAGTCAAAAACCCACACATATGGCTGTGTGTTTTGATGTTAGTGGTCCCACAGAACGTCATTTAGATTATGCCGATTATAAAGCCAATAGGCAAGAAACGCCTGAAGATTTATTAACTGCTGTGCCGTATATAAAAAGAATTGTTGAAGGTTTTAATATTCCTGTTATTGGTATTGAAGGGTACGAAGCAGATGATGTAATTGGTACTTTGGCATGGCAAGCTCATGACGCAGGTTATGAGGTTTTTATGGTTACGCCAGATAAAGATTATGGGCAATTGGTACGTGATGGAATTAGTATTTATAAACCTGGTTATCAAGGTGGTGATGTTGATATTATGGGACCCAAAGAAGTGTGTGCAAAATGGGATATTGAACGTGTAGATCAGGTAATTGATATTTTAGGTTTAATGGGCGATGCCGTTGATAATATTCCTGGTATAAAAGGTGTAGGCGAAAAAACTGCAGCCAAATTATTGAAGGAATATGACACACTGGAAAATGTATTGGCCAATGCCGATAAAATAAAAGGTGCATTGGGCTTAAAAATACAAGCAGGAAAAGATGATGCCATAATGAGTAAAAAATTGGCTACCATAATTACCAAAGTGCCAGTTGATTTTCATGAAGAAAGTTTTAAAATTAAAGAGTGGAACAGAGAAGCTTTGAAAGAAGTTTTTACTGAGCTAGAATTTAAAACGTTGGGCAAACGTTTATTGGGCGATGATTTTAATTCGTTTACACAAGCTCCTGTTGGTGTACAAACAGATTTGTTTGGCAATGCGGTTAATGTTGTTGAAAAACCAAAAGCAAAAAAAGAAGTTATTGCTACAAGTTCTCTATTTGGTAACGTTTTCGAAAAGCCAAGCATTGCTACACAAAATGATATAATTGGCTCAGAAATACCCAGTGCTGAATTTGGTGTACATAAAAACATACACAATACCCAACATCAATATCATTTGTTGTATTCAACTTCTATGATACAAGATTTGGTAAACACACTTACGTCAGTACAAGAAATTTGTTTTGATACAGAAACTACAGGCATAGATGCCAATGAAGCTGAATTGGTGGGTTTAAGTTTTGCTTACAAAGCTCATGAAGCATATTATATTCCTTGCCCAAAAGATAAAAATGAAACATTGGCAATTTTAGAATTGCTAAACCCTTTGTTTAACGATACTTCTAAAACTTGGATTGGGCAAAACCTTAAATACGATATGCTCATGCTTAAATGGTATGGTATAGAATTGAAAGGAAATACGTATGATACCATGTTGGTGCATTATGTAGTTGAGCCAGATGGCAAGCGTAGCATGGATTTGCTGAGTGCCCAATACTTACAGTACGAACCTGTACACATTGAAGAATTGATTGGTAAAAAGGGCAAGGGTCAAGGGACAATGAGAGATGTTGAAGTTGAAAAAGTAAAAGAATATGCTGCCGAAGATGCTGATATTACTTTACAACTAAAATATGCCTTAGACCCTTTGTTACAAGAAAGAGAAGTTAAAAAAGTATTTTACGAAGTTGAGAATCCGTTGGTAAAAGTGTTAACAGATATGGAGTTTGAAGGTATAAAAATTGATGAACAGTTTTTAAATGATTACAGTAAAGTTTTAGAAGTAGATGCCAAACAAGCAGAAGAAAATGTGTACAAGCAAGCAGAAGTTCGTTTTAATTTAGCATCACCCAAACAATTGGGTGAAGTATTGTTTGAAAAATTAAAACTTGATCCTAGTGCTAAAAAAACCAAGACTGGTCAATTTCAAACAGGTGAAGATGTGTTGCAAAAGTTAGCAACCAAAGGACATTCAATTGTGGAAGATATTTTAACTTTTAGAGAACTTACTAAACTTAAAAGTACATATGTAGATGCATTGCCTACCATGATAAATAGTAAAACTGGCAGAGTACACACCTCGTATGCACAAGCAGTTGCTGTTACAGGAAGGTTGAGCAGCAACAATCCCAACTTACAAAACATACCTATAAGAACCGATAGAGGAAAAGAAATTAGAAAAGCATTTATACCTAGAGACAAAGGAAGGGTTTTAGTAAGTGCCGATTATTCTCAAATAGAATTAAGAATTGTTGCAGCCATGAGTGGAGATGAAAACATGTGTGAAGCCTTCCGTCAGGGTAAAGATATTCATACAGCTACAGCAGCAAAAGTGTATGGCATTGATGAAGCCGAAGTAACCAAAGAAATGCGTTACAAAGCCAAGAGTGTAAATTTTGGAATTATTTACGGACAAGGAGCATTTGGTTTAGCAGATAATTTAGGCATTAGCCGTACTGAAGCCAAAGAAATTATTGACAATTATAAACGTGAGTTTTCTGGTATTCAAAAGTATATGGATGATACCATTAACTATGCTAGAGAACATGGTTATGTAGAAACTTTAATGGGACGTAAACGTTGGTTAAGAGATATTAATAGCAGTAATTTTACCGTACGTGGCTTTGCTGAAAGAAATGCCATTAACTCTCCAATACAAGGTACAGCTGCCGATATGATTAAATTGGCGATGATTAAAATTCATGCTGCATTAAAAACAGCCAACTTAGAAAGTAAAATGATTTTGCAAGTACACGATGAATTA
The DNA here is from genome assembly GCA_018061385.1 of Chitinophagaceae bacterium. Classification (GTDB taxonomy): domain Bacteria; phylum Bacteroidota; class Bacteroidia; order Chitinophagales; family Chitinophagaceae; genus UBA1930. The sequence goes on from JAGOUF010000013.1 coordinate 8,081, forward strand.
ATTTTTGATGCAGTAGAAACGGAACTAGCTATTTTAAAACCATTGATTTTAGACAATATGAAAGCTGCATTAATTTTACCTTATGACGTACCCGTAGAAGCAGAACTTGGTATTGGAGAAAATTGGTTGGAGGCACATTAGTTTTTATAAAAAGATTTTGAATTATTATTTGATTACTTTGCAATTGCATCAAGAATTAATAAAAGTATTCTAAACTTAGATTTATTTTAAACAATGGGAAGGATAGAACAAATATTAATAGAAATAGAAACTTGTATTCAATCTGGTATATTTAAGAAACTCGAAGATGACAAGCTTGATATTAAGGATAACAGCCACAATGCATCTGATTGGAAAGAAGTATTTAAAACAGCAAGTGCTTTTTTAAATACAAATGGTGGTATAATTTTAATAGGCATTCATGAAGACGAAAAGAATCAGACTTTCCATATAAAAGGCTTTAACAAAGCAAATGAAGATAAACTAAAAACAATTAAAAAAGAGTTTAGAAATGAAAAGAAAGAAGCCATAGATTTAGAACAATATTTTGCTTCTTTTAAATTTTATGAAATACTTGGACAACAAGTTGTTGCTGTTTATATTGAGGAATTACCAGAAGAACTTAAATATGTTTATTACGATGGTTTTGCTTTTGAAAGGAAAATTACTGGTGACCATAAAATATCGGACAATAAAATAAAAGCTCAATCAGAATATAAACTAGAAATTCAGAACGCAAAAGAGTTACAACCTGTTATAAATTCAAAGTTAGAAAATCTTAATGTAGACAAACTTAACGAATATATACAGCTTTTAAATAAAGAGGTATTAGTAGAAAGAATTAAAGTTGATCTAGAATCTGCAAAATCTTTTTTAGAACGTAAAGGATTTATAACCAAGAGTTTTGAACCAACAATTTTGGGTATTCTTGTTTGTGGAAACAATATAGACGACATTTTAGGAAGTCGAAGTCAAGTTGATTGTTATGTAGATACTGGAGTTGTAGTTGCAGAAAACAAGAAAATATTAAAAGATAATATTCTGAAATTGATGGAAAAAGGAATCAATTTTATTTTGCAAAATATTCAAGTTGGCGTTAGTGTAGAAGCAGGGGGTACAAGTGTTCCAGAGTATCCAATAAGGTTAATTAGAGAATCTGTAAATAATTCATTAGCTCATAGAGATTACGGTATTAATAAATTTATCAATATCAATATTATTCCTAATAAACATATTGAATTAAGAAATCCTGGGAGATTTAAGTCGCAATTGATTTTGCAAGATATTTTTAGTAAAATCCCAATCAGGCGAATTATTGCAGGAAACTCTAAGCCTAACAATCCCAAACTAGCTGAAGTACTAAAAGTATTTGATAAATGGGAGGGGAAAGGATTGGGAATGTCAACACTTACAAATGAGTGTCTGGCAAACAATATCGATTTACCATACTATAAATTCCATTCTGAAGATGAACTATCCTTGTTTATAAGAAAAGGAAAGTTGCTTGATGATAAAATGGAGTCGTTATTTAAAGCTTACGCTGGTTATATAGAAAAAAAGCTAAAGGGGGAAATTATCACCACTGAACAAAAGATTGTGTTATCATATTTTTATAAATCTGAGATTGATAATAAAAATGAACGTTACACAATTCTTCTAACGAGAGACAATAATCACCTTGATGCTATCAATACATTAGAGGAATCTGGATTGATTAGTAAACATGAAATTAGCAATGAATTACACACTGTTTTCATTATTGATAGAGAACTTTTCAAAAAAGATTTTAATACTGAATTAAGAAAGTTATTTGGTGCAGACTTTGATGCTTTGAACAAAGAGGGAAGAGAGGTCCTAACATGTATTTATGAGTACAACAAGTATTCTCAGCAAAAATATCCAAGTGCCAATATTATTGGTAATACACTTTGGGCAAAAGCTGGAAATTCGAATATACTTAACGGATTTGAGGCTTTTAAGAGAAGAATTCGTTTGTTGGTAGAAAAAATGGTTAAAAGGGAAATAATTAAAAAGGTTGATAATAAGAACCAGTATGAGATTAATGAAAAATTTGTTAAGAGATTATCCATTTATGAAGAGTAAAGAATATAAGTTTTGTTGTATATAATTAATGAATTATCAAGGAAAGTAGTAATAGTATAAATGTGAAAAACAATTAATGGAAAAGAGCAATTTAAAAATTGCTCTTTTCTATTAAAAAACTGTAAATATTGGTTTATGCTGGTTTTTTGCAACTGCCTGTACACGATGCACAGTATTTTGCATTGGTCATCATTTTACTATTGTTAGCTTCTTTTTCTAACGCATTTCTCATGATGGTTTTTTCTTCCTCTAAATAACTGTGTTGTATATAATAAGCTTCTACATATTCTTGTACCAATTTTTCTAGTGCTTTTAATCTTACTTCTACATCCTTATCAGTTAATAAGGGTTCTTTAAAGTAAACAATATCTTCGTTGAGAGATGTGTTTTTTGCATACGCACTAAATGCAGCTTTTACACCTTCGCATATTTTACACTTTCCCACAAAAAGAGCATAATTCACACTTACTTTTTGGGCTAAATCAATGTCAAAATTGTTTTTCTGCAAGCCTTCAAGTACAGCAGCTTTCATAAAAGCATTCGCAGTCAATTTAACGTTGGCTTCTTGAGCTAAAGTTGTTAAACCACATGCTAACAATAAAATAACAATGAATTTTTTCATAACGTTGATTTTTTTGATAATTAAATGTACATCGATTTTTGAAAATGTATTGCAAAAATTATTTTACAAAAAAGCCTCAACATCAATTGTTGAGGCTTACTATTTTAGTCAATGCTCCACTATTTACGTTGTATTGCTTTCTCTGCGGCAGCAACAATAAACGGCGTATCTAAACCATATTTAATTAATAGTTCTAAAGGTTTACCACTTTCGCCAAAAGTATCTTGAGTGCCAATAAATTCAATTGGTATTGGTAAGTTTCTTGCAGCAACTTGTGCAATTGCATCGCCCAAACCTCCAATTACATTGTGTTCTTCAACAGTTACAGCACATTTTGTTTTTGTAATAGAAGCCAACACTGCAGCTTCGTCTAAAGGTTTAATGGTATGTATATTAATTACTTCAACACTTATTCCTTTTTCTTCTAAAATTTGTCCAGCTTCAATGGCTTTCCAAACCATGTGTCCACAAGCAAAAATAGAAACATCGGTTCCTTCGCTTAATTGTTGAGCTTTACCAATTACAAAATCGCTTCCATCTTCTGTTGTAAAGTTTGGCCATTTTGGTCGTCCAAAACGCAAATAAACAGGCCCTTCAAAATTGGCAATTGCTTTTGTTGCAGCTTTAGTTTGGTTAAAATCGCAAGGCACAATAACCGTCATGCCTGGCAACATTTTCATTAATCCAATATCTTCTAAAATTTGGTGTGTTGCACCATCTTCACCTAACGTTAAACCAGCGTGACTTGCACAAATTTTTACATTTTTGTTGCTGTAAGCAACACTTTGTCTTATTTGATCGTACACACGGCCAGTACTAAAATTGGCAAATGTTGTTGTATATGGAATTTTTCCTCCAATTGTTAAACCAGCAGCAATGCCAATCATATTGGCTTCGGCAATACCAACTTGTACAAAACGTTCAGGAAAATCTTTAATAAAATTTTGAATTTTCATACTTCCAGCCAAATCTGCTGTTAATACAACCACATTGGGGTTTTCTTTACCTGCTTCATATACCCCTTCACCAAAACCACCTCTCGTTTCTTTTTCATTCAATACTTTAATATCGGCACATTTCATAAATAAGCTATTTATTTTTTATACAAGTGCTGCAAAAGTAAAGGAATTAATAGCATGTACTATTCAAACAATATACTGAAATTGATTTTAAAATTTTTCCATCGAATGCTACAGTTTTACATCTATTGCATTTCTTTCACAAATTAGCTGCAATGGCATTTTATAGTGTGAAACTTTTCAATAACCTTTGTTGGCGTGAAAAAGAAAAAACAACCGGTAATTTTAAGAGATGTTTTGGTACAGGATTATGCTGCAGAAGGAAAATCGTTGGCCAAGATTGATGGAAAAGTAATTTTTATTGAAAGAACTGTTCCAGGAGATATTGTAGATATTCAACTAGCTAAAAGTAAAAAAGATTGGGCCGAGGCTTATCCAATTGCTTTTAAACAATTATCTGCCATAAGAACAACGCCTTTTTGTGAGCATTTTCAAGCATGTGGTGGTTGCCAATGGCAAATGTTGCCTTATGCAGAACAATTAAAATACAAACACAAACAAGTATTGGATAATTTAACCAGAATTGGTAAAGTAGCTTTGCCCGAAATGTTGCCTATTGTTGGTGCTAACAAAACAGAATATTATAGAAATAAAGTAGAATATACTTTTGCTACCAAAAAATTTGTACCATCTGAAGAGTTTAAATCTCTAAAAGATGCAGGTTTGCCCATTGTTACAGAAGGTAGCTTTGGTGGATTTCATGCAAAAGGAATGTTTGATAAAGTGGTAGAAATAAACAAATGCCATTTACAAGCCGAACCTACCAACCAAATAAGAAATGCCATTGCACATTTTTGCATAGAAAATAAATATCCTTTTTATGATATAAAAAATCATACTGGTTGGTTGCGTAACATGATGGTACGAATTGCTACAACTGGCGAATGGATGGTAAATATTATGTTGGGGTACGAAAACGAAAAAATGCGTACACATTTGTTAGATTTTGTTTTGTCAAAATTTCCCAACATCACTTCTTTAATTTATACCATTAATACCAAGTTAAACGATAGTATTTACGATTTAGAGCCTATTGCATATTCTGGTAAAGGTTATATTATTGAAAAGTTAGAAAACTATCAATTTATAATTGGCCCAAAATCGTTCTTTCAAACCAATACCAAACAAGGTGAGCAATTGTACAACATCACCAAAAACTTTGCAGAATTAACAGGCACACAAACTGTATATGATTTATATTGTGGCACTGGCAGCATTGGCATTTATGTAAGTAGCCTGGCTAAAAAAATTATTGGTGTTGAAGCCGTACCAGAAGCCATTGAAGATGCTAAAAAGAATGCAGCATTAAATAACATAACCCATGCAAGTTTTTTTGCAGGAGATGTAATTGATATTTGTAACGATGCATTTTTTGCTCAACATGGCTTTGCAGATGTTGTAATTACAGATCCTCCAAGAGCTGGTATGCACGAAAAATTGGTAAACAAATTGTTAGAAATTGCATCGCCAACAATTGTTTATGTAAGTTGCAATCCTGCAACTCAAGCAAGAGATTTAGCTTTATTAGATGAAAAATATGTGGTTACAAAAATTCAACCTGTAGATATGTTTCCACATACACATCATATAGAAAATGTAGTACAACTTAAATTAAGAACAGTATAATAACTATACCAATATTTGACTTATTGTTGCTTAAATTACCATCGTTTAATTAATTAATAATAGAATGACTCCATTTAGACCATCGAGATTTGAAATATTACCTACCATAATTAAAAACTTACTCATTATTAATGGGTTGGTTTATTTGGCACAATTTACTGTTGGGGAAGATTTTGGATTAAACAATTTATTTGCCCTACACACTTGGCAAAGTGTGTACTTTAAGCCTTGGCAATTTTTCACACACATGTTTATGCATGGAGATTTTTATCATTTATTGGGCAATATGTTTGCTTTATGGATGTTTGGTTCTGTGTTAGAAAATGTATGGGGCCCAAAACGCTTTCTAACTTTTTATTTAGTATGTGGTTTTGGTGCTGCATTGTGCCACATGTTGGTATTGTACTACGAAATGCAACCCATTGCCGATGCGTTTAAAATGTTGCCAATAAGCCAACAACAAGATTTACTATTTGCCGATAATTTTAAATTGAACACTGCAACCTTAGGTGCAAGTGGTGCAGTATTTGGTTGTTTAGCTGCATTTGGTTATTTGTTTCCAAATACACAAATCTATATTTACTTTTTGTTTCCATTAAAAGCAAAATGGTTTGTTTTAATTTATGCCGGTTTCGAATTAATGCAAGCCATACAAAACTCTGCAGGAGACAATGTAGCTCACTTTGCACATCTAGGTGGTGCATTGGTAGGAATTATTTTGGTATATTATTGGAATAAAACAAACAAAAGAAAATTTTATTAGTTAATATTTCATGCAATTGAAAAATATGAACTTAGGCAAAAGACCATTATTAGGCGATACAGACAATAACCTTGTTATTGTAATTGCACTAAATGCTTTTCTATTTGTTATACTCAACTTTTTAAGATTGTTTTTTGCAGTTTCTTACGATACTCAAGTTATTGCCGAAGAACAATTTCAA
>JAGOUF010000317.1 GCA_018061385.1 Chitinophagaceae bacterium
GGGTGTACAAAAGTTGGTTACAAAAAATTGAAAAAGAAAAAGCCTCAATTTGAGGCTTTAATAAATTTATTCTTCGTCGTTGGCACCTTTGGTAAAACGTTTTATAATACCACGACCACTATCTCTAATAAATGTTACAATATCGTCTCTTTCATCGCTGGCTCTAATTTCTTCTTCAATAAAATCTACAGCCTGAGATGTGTTTAAACCTTTGTTATAAATAATGCGATAAATATCTAAAATATGATTGATTTTATCTAGCGAAAAACCTCTGCGTTTTAAACCAACACTATTTACACCACCATAACTTAATGGGTTGCGAACTGCTTTAATAAAAGGAGGCACATCTTTACTTACCAAACTACCGCCTGCAATAAAAGAATGTTGACCAACATTTGAAAACTGATGTACTGCACTTACGCCACCAATAATTACAAAATCGCCCATGGTTACATGGCCTGCAACTTGTACACTATTGCTTAAAATACATGAGTTGCCAATAATACAATCGTGGGCAATATGGCTATAAGCCATAATTAAACAATTGCTACCAACAGTGGTTTTGCCTCTATCTTCTGTGCCACGGTTTACTGTTACAAATTCTCTAATGGTTGTATTGTCGCCAATTTCTACAGTACTTTTTTCGCCACCAAATTTTAAATCTTGCGGTATTGCACCAATTACTGCACCAGGAAAAATTCTGCAATTTTTGCCAATTCTTGTGCCATCCATAATGGTAACATTGCTGCCAATCCATGTGCCTTCGCCAATTTTTACATCTCCATGTATAACTGTAAACGGGTCAATTTTAACATTAGAAGCAACTTTAGCGTTTGGGTCTATGTAGGTAAAAGGGTGGGTCATTTATAGTATTTGTAGAAAATAAAAGTATGGTATTAGAGTGAAATTTGTGTTTTTTCGCTGCATAGTAACTTAGGTTTACGTATTTCTTTTAACTACTTGTGCAACTAAAATGGCTTCTGTTGTTACTTTTCCACCAACATAAACAGTTCCTTTCATTTCACAAATTCCTCTTCTTATTGGTGCTGCCATTTCCATTTTTAACAACATTGTATCTCCGGGACGAACCATTTGTTTAAACTTACAATTGTCTATTTTTAAAAAATAAGTATCGTATTCACCTTCTGGCATTGAGTTAATACATAAAATTCCGCCAGTTTGTGCCAATGCTTCAATTTGTAAAACACCTGGCATTACTGGATTTCCAGGAAAGTGACCAGGAAAAAACCATTCGTTAAAAGTTACATTTTTAACGCCAACAATTTGTTTGTCGGTTAGCTCAATAACTTTATCAACCAATAAAAATGGATGACGGTGTGGTAATGTTTTTTCTATTTGTTGTAAAGTAAAAACAGGAGGTAAGTTTGGATCGTACACTGGTACATCTTTTACATGCTTGTTCTTTTTGATGTACTGTTTAATTTTTTTAGCAAACTCTACATTGGTGCTGTGTCCAGGACGGTTGGCAATAATTCTGGCTTTAATAGGATAACCAATTAGTGCTAAATCGCCAATAACGTCTAACAATTTATGCCTTGCTGGTTCGTTTGGAAAACGCAATTCTAAATTGTTTAAATAACCTTCTCTTTTTACTTCAATTTTATCTCTCTTAAAAGCTTTGGCCAACCTGTTCATTTCATCATCGGTAACTGGCTTGTCAACCACAACAATGGCATTGTTAATATCGCCACCCTTTATTAAATCGTGTTCTAGTAAAGTTTCTAATTCATGCAAAAAACAAAATGTACGGCAAGGAGCTATTTCAGTTTTAAAATCTTTGATGGTTTTTAAACCAGCATGTTGAGTACCTAAAACTGGACTATTAAAATCTATTAAAGTTGTTATTTGATAATCTACTGCAGGCATTGCTACCATTTCTACACGTTTGTCCTCATCGTATAAAAAAATGTTTTCGTCTAAACTATACCAAGCTTTTGCTGCATCTTGTTCTAATACACCAACTTTAGCAATTAATGTTACAAAAGGTTCGCTGCTACCATCAATTATTGGAATTTCGGGGCCATTCACTTCAATTAAAATATTGTCTACACCCATACCAACCAATGCAGCCAATACATGTTCAATAGTACTTATTTTAGCATCATCAATTTGTAAAGTAGTACCACGACTCGTATCAGTAACCAAATCACAATCTGCTTTAATTAAAGGTTTATTGGGTAAATCAACACGTTGAAATTGAATGCCAAAACCCGGATTGGCTGGTTTCATCGTCATATCTACCATAATACCAGTGTGCAAGCCAGTGCCACTAATACTTACAGCACTACACAATGTATGTTGCTTATCGGGGTTAAAATTTGCTTCCATTTTTATTCTTTTTGCTTAAGGGTATTCTACTTTAGTTGCACTTTTTAAAGCTTATTATCTATTTTAATAGTTATAAATAATAAGTTGCTAGTTCAACAAAAATAAGTGTTCGGCTGCAAATCAACTTATATAGTGCTTTAGTTTTATAACAAAGGCTATAATGAGCGTTGAGTTATTGGATTTACTCAACTTATGGAATTGCTCAGATTAGCTAAATTTTTAGTAGAAACTAGAATAACAGTGGGTTGAATAGATGCTGGTAAGTAATATTTTTTCACTAAATTTTTCTTAAGTTTTTTGTTAAGGCACAATACTTGCATAAGCTTTAGTACTTTGTGCTGCTTTTATACTTTCATAAAAAACAATCAAACAAATAGATTTATATGCTTAAAAAAATTCTGAAATATTCAGGTATTTCTTTGTTGGTACTATTGGTGCTGGCTTTTACTTTGCCTTTTTTATTTAAAGGAAAAATAATTGCTTTGGTGAAAACTGAAGTGAACAATAAACTGAATGCTACAGTTGATTTTGAAGACATTGATATTTCTTTATTTAGAAATTTTCCTAAACTCTCTGTAGGACTGAACAATTTATACATTGTTGGCAAGGATGCATTTGTAAATGATACTTTATTAAAAGCCCAACAAATTGATGTAGCATTAAATTTAATAAGTGCTATTAAAGGCAAGAATATTAAAATTTATAGTATTGAAGTTGAAACACCAATTGTACATGCGTTGGTAAATAAAAATGGACAAGCTAATTGGGATATTGTAAAACCAGATACAACCACAAATATCGATACAGCCCAAAGCAATATGCAATTGAGTTTAGAAAAGTACACCATTAAGAATGCAACAATTGTATATAGAGATGACGCAAATGCTATGCAAGCAAATATTGAAGGGTTAAATCATAGTGGAACAGGAAATTTTGAAGATGCCATTTTTACCTTGAAAACCGTTACTACGGCCAATACTGTTGATTTTAGTTATGGAGGCATTCCGTATTTTAATAAAGTAAAAACAAGCATTGATGCAGATATTGATGTAGATACAAAAAATAGTAAATACAGTTTTAATACGCAACAAGTAAAGCTGAACGAGTTGCAATTAAATACCAAAGGGTTCTTTCAGTTTTTAAACGATACTACTTATGCAATGGATATAGCTTTTAATGCTCCATCAACCAATTTCAAAAATATATTATCGTTTGTGCCAGCTATTTATCAAAACAATTTTTCTAAGATAGAAACCAAAGGCGATGCGGTGTTTAATGGCTTTGTAAAAGGCAATTATAATAGCAGCAACATTCCAGCATATCAATTAAATGTGGGTGTAAAAAATGGATATTTTAAATATCCCGATTTACCCAAAGCTGTTCAAAATATTAATTTAGAAGCTAGTGTAAATAACCCAGATGGTATAACAGATCATACTGTTGTAAATATT
>JAGOUF010000318.1 GCA_018061385.1 Chitinophagaceae bacterium
ACAATTTATTGCTCATCATTAATAAGGCTAAATGATAATCGTAATTGTGTTTGTATTTGTGAAATTCAAAATACTCATCGTACTTTTTTAAAGCGTTTAGTAAAGGAATAAAATCATATCCTTCAGGCACATATAGTTTGGTTACATTTCTGCATCCTAAACCAAAATACATTTGTATGTCATCGGTCAATAAATCTAACATTTCATCTGTTTCTTCTCCAGTTAAAATAGCTACAGATGTTCTGTTTCGTCTAATAATATTTGGATATTTTCCAAAGTAATAATCAAAATATCTACTGCTGTTGTTGCTTCCAGTAGCAATATAGGTGTTGCATCCTTTTAGATTTTCTGCAAATTGTATTTGTTTGCTGCATTCTTCATTTAAACTCACTAAATATTCTACTAAATGTTTAATCAAAATTTCATCTTTAGAGGATGGTTTTATGGTGATTTTATGTCCACTAATAAATACACATAAAAAATCGTGGAATCCAACTAAAGGAATATTGCCAGCCATTACAACTCCTATATTTTTAACTTCATTGGGGTTGTCAGTAAATTTGTAAGATTCTATCCAATTTTCAAGTAAATGTTTTTGTAAAAATTGTTCAGCAACATTTGTAGTACTTACTTCAATAAAGTTGGGCGTAAACCAAGCATTTTCTCTACTAGCTCTCTCTTTTATTTGTTGCCAATTTTCATTATTCGATAAAATATATTTTCCTAAGTTCTCTAACAAAGCAATTCTTTCTTGTAAAATCATTGGTTACACTTTATTTTTGTAACAACAAAGGTAAGGTTGAATAAATTGCCTTATTTTTAACCAACTGATTAACTAAAACAAATTCTTTTTTATGGCTATTAAAATAACCGATGAATGTATTAATTGTGGTGCTTGTGAACCTGAATGTCCTAACAACGCTATTTATGAAGGTGGTGTTGAATGGGCAGTTGCTGATGGCACTACTGTTAAAGGATCTTTTACTTTATTAGATGGTACAGTAATTGATTCAGATCAAAGAAATGCACCAATAAGTGTAGATACTTACTATATTGTTCCCAATAAATGTACTGAGTGTCAAGGTTTTCATGAAGAACCTCAATGTGCTGCTGTTTGTCCTGTAGACTGTTGTGTACCAGATGAATTGTATGTAGAAACTGTTGAAGTACTATTGGCAAAAAAAGATAAAATGCACATTTAAAGCACATTATTGTGTGCTAAACTTTTTAATTAAAAAGGTTGCATTTTTAAAAATATCATTTTACCTTGTGTTAAATAAATGAAGTTGCTCGGATGTAACTTCATCGTGTAACGGCAGGTGATATTTCCTGTTTCAGAATGGCAAAAGAACTTACTAAGTCTTTTGCCATTCTTGTGTTTAGGAATTACCAATTTTATATCTTGTTGATTACGTTATTCATTTACTTACTGCATTTACAAGCTGAAAAAAAGCCTAACGAGGAAAACGAACTAATATTAAATTTTGTAATTTTCGACAAGAAAGGGGAGGAATGGAAAGAACGAAAAATAGTAGAGTTCTTAAATAAATTTAGTATAGATTCTTTCTCCAATGAAAAGCCCATCGTTGCTTTGTAATACAAACTTTTCAAATATATTTACTGCATGAAAAAACAAATTGCATTGGTTACTGGTGGTTTTAGTGGAGAAGCAGAAATTAGCTATAAAAGTGTTGTAACAGTTGCCAATAATATTGATACAGATAAGTTTGATTTTTATACAATTGATATCAATCCAACAGGTTGGTGGTATTTAAATACCAATGGTGAAAAAACGAAAGTAAATAGAGACAATTTTACCATTGTTCACAACAACGCAACTATTTCTTTTGATGCAGTATTAATGTGTATGCATGGCACACCTGGTGAAGATGGAAAGTTGCAGGGCTATTTTGATATGTTGGGATTGCCCTACACTTGTTGCGATGCTGCAACATCAGCCATTACATTTAATAAACGTTATACCGTTGCTGTAGCTGCTTTTGGTGGAATTTCAGTAGCAAAAAGTATGCACTTGTTTAAACATTCTCCCGTAAGTGTTGCTACAATTTTACAGCAATTACAACTGCCTGTTTTTGTAAAACCCAATAACGGAGGAAGTAGTATTGGAATGAGTAAAGTAAATACCACAGAACAACTTGAACCTGCAATTAATAAAGCATTTAAAGAAGATCATCAAGTATTAATTGAAGAGTTTATACAAGGAAGAGAATTTACAATTGGTGTTTTTAAAACGAAGAACAACATTGTTACTTTACCAATAACTGAAGTAATTTCAAAAAACGAATTTTTTGATTTTGAAGCCAAATATCAAGGCAAAAGTGAAGAAGTAACACCTGCCAATATTCATGAAACTATTGCTACACAAATTAGGCAAGCTGCACAAAAAGCTTATGAGGTGTTGAACTGTAGAGGAATTGTACGAATAGATTTTATTTATCAAGAAGCAACACAAGAACCCTTCATGCTAGAAATTAACACAGTGCCTGGACAAAGTGAAGCAAGTATAATACCACAACAAGTAAAAGCAATGGGCTGGACTTTAAAAGAATTTTATACAGCCGTTATAGAAGAATGTTTTTAATATTGTACCATTATTGTAATTTAAAATCAATTGCCACTACGTGTTTAAATTTATTACAGATAAACCACTTTGGGTAAATATACTAGTTGCCATTGCATTTGTTTTGGTAACGATTTTTTTATTTTTCTTTTCTTTAGATTGGATTACTCATCATGGAGAAACTGAAAAAGTACCCAATATTACTGGTCAAAATGTTGTTGCTGCAACTAAGTTATTAGAAGCAAAAGGCTTTGATGTAGAGGTAGTAGATTCTGTTTTTATTGATAGTACAGCTCGGTTGGCAGTTATTAAACAATCACCAGAAGCTGATGCAGTTGTAAAAGCTGGAAGAACAGTGTATTTAACTGTGAATAGAGCTATTGCACCAGAAGTTGAAATGCCTAGTTTAATTGGTTTTTCTATTAAAAGTGCACAAATGATGTTGCAAAGTTTAAACCTAAAATTGGGTGATACTTCTTATAAACCAGACATTGCTAGAAACGCTGTTTTAGAACAGTTGTACAATGGAAATATTATTAAACAAGGCACTAAAATTCCGATGGGCAGTACCATTGATTTTGTGTTAGGAAGCGGACCAGGATTGATTGATTTAGATGTACCTAATTTAGTAGGCATGAGGGTTGTAGATGCTTTAACTACTTTACAATCGCTTAAATTAAGTGTTGGGCCAATTATTGCAAGAACTCCAGTTTCCGATACGTTGAACTCATTTGTGGTAGATCAAACACCTAAAGCATTTAACGAAACAATTCCAGGACAAAAAGTACAAAATAAATTAAGGGCTGGTCAAATTGTTGATTTATTTATTAGTAATGCAGCACCAACAACAATTGTAGATACTTCTACAACAATTCAAAACTAAAAATACCTAAACATGAAAACTATTTCTGTAGATGAATTAAAGGCGAAATTAGATGCCAATGAATCCATTAATTTATTGGATGTTAGAGAAGAATTAGAACATGCTGATTTTAATGTTGGTGGAACGAATTTTACCTTACGTCGTATTCAAGATATGGCTATTGAAGATATTGAACACTTAAAAAACGAAGAAGTAATTTGTTATTGCCGTAGTGGCAACAGAAGCAATATGGCTTGTTTAATGTTAGAACATTTAGGATTTACCAATACTGTAAATGTTGTAGGTGGTATGATTGCTTGGCAAGAAAAATTTAATGGATAAAGTTAATTTTCAA
>JAGOUF010000319.1 GCA_018061385.1 Chitinophagaceae bacterium
GCATTTACCTTAGCTTTAGTAGCAAGTTTAGAAACATTATTGGGCATAGAAGCTGTAGATAAATTAGATCCTTTAAAAAGAGTTTCACCATCTAATAGAGAATTAAAAGCTCAAGGATTGGGCAATATTGTTTCTGGTTTATTGGGTGGATTACCATTAACATCGGTAGTTGTAAGAAGCTCTGCAAACGTAGCATCTGGAGCACAAACCAAAATTAGTACTATTTTTCATGGCATACTTTTATTGTCATCAGTTGTATTTTTTCCAACTTTACTCAATAAAATTCCACTGAGTGCCTTGGCAGCTATCTTAATTTTTACTGGTTATAAACTAGCAAAAGTTAGTTTATTTAAAGATTATTTCAATAGAGGCTGGGATCAGTTTATGCCCTTTGTAATAACGATTGTTGCTATTTTAGTTACAGATTTATTAACGGGTATTGTTATTGGAATTTTAGTAGGTTTATTTTTTATGCTAAGAAGTAATTTTAGAAGTAGCATTCTTGTAGTAAACGATAAAAATAATTATCTAATAAGACTTAGAAAAGATGTTTCTTTTTTAAACAAACCTATTATAATTAATCAGTTAGAGAAAATACCAGAAAACTCCTTCTTAATTATTGATGCAACAAGAGCCGATTTTATTGATAAAGATATTATTGAAGCGATTAATGATTTCCTTTGTCATGCACATATAAAAAACATAAAAGTAAAAATTAAAAAAAGTGAATACAAGTCAATGCATGCATTAATAAATGCACCCAACTAACACTAATTTTAATTACTACTAATTCAATTTATAATTATTTAATAAAAACAAAAGTTACATGAAAACATACGAAAGATTGCTCATAGAAAATAAAGCATGGGCAAGTGAAATGTTGGTGTCTGATCCACAGTATTTTACAAGATTGGAACATTTACAAACCCCAGAGTTTTTATGGATTGGTTGCAGCGATAGTCGTGTTCCTGCAAATGAAATTACTGGTACACAACCTGGTGAAATATTTGTACATCGCAACATTGCAAATATGGTTGTACATACCGATTTAAACTTGTTGTCTGTATTAGAATATGCAGTACATCATTTAAAAGTTAAACATATTATTGTTTGTGGGCATTATGGTTGTGGTGGGGTTAAAGCAGCTATGACCAATCACAATTTTGGAATAATTAATAAGTGGTTAAGAAATATTAAAGATGTGTATCATCTCCATCAAAACGAAATTGATGCAATAAAAGATGAAAAATTAAAAACCAATAAATTGGTAGAGTTCAATGTGCAAGAGCAAGTAAAAAATTTGGCTAAAACTTCTATAATACAAAAAGCTTGGAAATACAGTCAATTACCACATTTACATGGTTGGGTATACGATTTACATGATGGTGTTATTAAACCAGTTTTTGAAATGGAAGCCAACACAAAGATGGATCCATTATATGAGTTCGATGATTTGTAACTTTTATATTCTTGTGTTCTTACATACAAAATGACCTATTCTATAATTAGATAAAAAAATATAGTATTATGCCAAATAAATATAATGCCACCAAATCATTGGGTCAGGCATTGGGTAGATTACTTAGTTTATTGCGGTTAGATAAAAAAGATATTTCAGCTATCTATTTCTTCGCAATATTATCGGGATTCATTTCTTTAATATTACCATTGGGTATTCAAACAATTGTAACACTTGTACAAACAAATGAAATTAGTACATCGGTAGTTGTGTTAATTGCTATAGTTGTGTTGGGTGTTTTTTTAGGGGGGTTAATTCAAGTAAGGCAAATGCAAGTAATAGAAAGAGTAGAACAGAAAATTTTTACTCGATATGCCTTAGAGTTTGCAAACAAATTGCCCAAATTAGATATAGAAAAATTAGATTCATTTTATTTACCCGAATTAGTCAACCGTTTTTTTGATACCCCAGCTTTAGCCAAAGGAATTAAAAAAATAATGCTCGACATTCCAGCAGCTGTAATACAAACATTTTTTGGACTAATTTTACTTGCTTTTTACCATCCTGTATTTATCGTTTTTGGAGCATTGCTAATTGTTATTGTACTTATTATTATCCGTTTTACATCGCCTCAAGGTTTAGCTACAGCATTAAAAGCAAGCGATTACAAATATGCAATTGCAGCTTGGATTGAAGAAATGGCAAGAGTTATAAAATCTTTTAAATATAACAAAGGCACCAATTTGCATATACAAAAAAGCGACAAGTTAGTTACTAGTTATTTAGAATCAAGAACCAATCATTTTAAAATTTTATTGACTCAATATTGGAGTTTAATTGGGTTCAAAATTTTAATTACAGCAGCCATGCTAGTTTTAGGCTCTATTTTATTGGTTAAACAACAAATAAATGTAGGGCAATTTATAGCAGCCGATATTGTAATAATTGCTATCATAAATTCTGTTGAAAAACTAATCCTTTCATTAGACAAAGTGTACGATGCATTAACCTCTATTCAAAAAATTAATAGTGTATTAGACAGTGAAGTTGAAAGTAGTGGCACCGCCCTTCTTAATGAAACAAACTATGGTGTTGCCATTAATTATAAGCAAGTAAGTTTTGCTTATAATAACCAAGAAAATATACTAAACAATATTTCATTTACCATACAACCAGGGCAATTTGTTTGTATTACAGGTTCGTCTGGTTCTGGCAAATCAACTTTATTAAAACTATTAACCGGTGCATTCAAAAATTTTGATGGCAGCATTTTAATAGATGAAATTCCTTTAGCAAACTATAGCTTAAAAAGCCTTCGCTCTCAAACTGGTATTTTGTTAAATCAGCAAGATATTTTCAATGGTACACTACTTGAAAACATAACATTGGGCAACCCCAATATTTTATTATCAGATGTAACACAATTAGCCAACCAAATTGGGCTAGTAAATTTTATACAGCAACACCAAGAAGGCTTTGATACCATATTAGACCCTCAAGGTAAAAGGCTCTCAAGAAAAGTAAGCCAACATATTTTATTGCTAAGGGCTCTCATTGGAAAGCATCGTTTGCTGTTGTTAGAAGAACCATTTAATTACTTAGACGATGCACAAAAAAATAGTGTGCTACAATACTTACGAAAAAACAATATTGCAACCATTATTATTACTTCAGAAAAAGAAGAAATAATGAATGATTGTGATGTAATAATTCGCCTTAAAAACGGAGAAATTCAATAGCCGTAATTTTTTTAAAATTTACTTATTTATGATTGAACATACTTACCTAAATACAAATGTTGAAGAACAGGTGCATCAAAATAACGGACTTTCTTCTTTTAAAAATATTTATAGAGTTAACAAAAAAAATAGTGTTAAACATTGGGTGTTGGGCATACTCATTATTTTACTAATTGTACTTTTTTTACCATGGACACAAAATATTACAGCCAAAGGTTTGGTAACAACTTTACGCCAAGCCGATAGACCACAAGAACTAAATACCATATTAGCAGGAAGTGTAAAAAAATGGTATGTAAACGAAGGAGATTACGTTAAAGCTGGTGATACAATTTTACAATTGGGAGAAGTAAAAGTAGATTATTTTGATCCCCAATTATTAAGTAGAACACAACAACAAATAGTTGGCAAATCAGAGGCTATTAAAGGCTATGAAAACAAAGCTACTACTGCAGATGTGCAAGTTGCTGCATTGTTTGAAGCTCAACAATTAAAACTTCAATCGTTAGATAATAAAATTGTTCAGCAACAACTAAAAGTAACTAGCGACAGTACAGATATAATTGCTGTAAGCAATGAACTGATTGTT
>JAGOUF010000320.1 GCA_018061385.1 Chitinophagaceae bacterium
GTACACTTCATTATTATCAAATACATTGGGATCGGTGGTTTTTCCTCCACTCATTAAAAACATACCTAGTGCAATAATTACTGCACCAATTGCCATCCATATATAATTGTCCTTTGTAAAAAGAGAATCCAATTCAGCCTTCTTATTTTTATTACTCATAACCAAGTTTTAAGGGTTGCAATATAAGTATTATCAAGTTAAGTTGTATTAATACAGATCGTCTAGTTTCATTTTCAAGTACTTTAACACACTTCTATGTGTACTATAAAAGCTAATTAACACACCTAATAAAACCATTCCTCCAAAAAGCGTTAGGGTTAATTTTGTATCTCTAATTTCTCTCAATCCTACAATTTGACTTTCAGCCCAACCAATTAATATAAACAATAGCAATACAGCAATTAAGCCGCTAATTAGTCCATTAACAATGGCTTTAATGTTCATTGGTTTTGCAATAAACCCTCTGGTTGCACCAACCATTTGCATAGTCTTAATTAAGAATCGATTGCTGAACATGGCTAAACGAATGGTATTGTCTATACTAAAAATTACAATTAAACAAAGTACAATTGAAATAACTAAAAATATTAATCCAATTTCTTTTGCTTTTTGATCGAGGTTGCTCGTTAAATCTTTGGGATAACTAATATCTGTTACTTGATTGCTAAATGCACGATTGATACTATTGGCAATAACTTCTAAACTATCTTTATTTACATAAGCTGCTCTTGCAAAAAAATCAATACTTTCTGGCAAAGGATTTACGTCAAGAATTTGTGCCCATTCATCATTGTTTTCAGCATTCCAAATTTTTGTGGCTTCTGCTTTATTGATATATCTAACATCTTTAGAAAAAGGTTGTGTAGCAATAAACTGCTGAATTTGCCCAATGGTATCTTTATTCAATGTACGCAAGTACACACTTATTTTAATATCTTCTTTTAGCTTAGTAGCAATTTCTTTACTATTTAAAAAGAACCAACCCATTATACCCATCATAAATAATACCAACGCTACACCAACGATGCTATAAATATAATTGGGCTTCCCACGTTTTAACGATGATTTTCCAGCTGTTGCCATTGTATATTTTTATAGATTGTTCACTAATAACCAAATGTACTTAAACAGGTACACTTGTTGCAAATTAACGTACTGTTGTTAATAAACATTGCAGCAACGCTGCGTTATGCAGGTTAAAATTATGTTAGAAGATAAAACTACTTAAGCTAAGCATAGCAACTAAGGTAGTTTTTTGAAGACAGTTAATTTTAAAATCAACTCCAATACTAATAAAACAATACCTGTTACTAAATACCAAAAATATTTATCTGAAACTTTATTGAAGGTGGTAATTTGTATTTTACTTTTTTCAAGTTGATTGATGCTTGCATACACTTTTTCTAAATTCTCTTTATCGGTTGCATGAAAATATTGACCTCCAGTTTCATTGGCAATTTCTTGCAATAAAGCTTCATTAAATTCCATTTTTTTTCGTTGTGTAGTTGTGCCAAATTCATCTTGTACTTGTATATCCATTTCTTTGTTGCTACCAACGCCCACTGTGTACACTTTTATGTTGTATGTTTTAGCCATTTCTTTGGCAATATCTGGCGGAATTGTTCCTCCAAAATCTACACCATCAGTTAACAATACAATAATTTTATTCTTTGTTTTGCTATCTTTTAATCTATCTACACTTGTTGCCAATCCACTGCCAATTGCAGTGCCTTCTTCTTGCAAATAACCACTGTGTATATTGTTAATTTGTGCCAATACGGTATTGTGATCTGTGGTTATTGGACATAAAGTAAAACTTAAATTTGTAAATATTACTACACCTATTCGATCGCCTTTTCGTTGTTGAACAAAATTTATGGCAACTTCCTTACTAGCTTCTAAACGATTTGGCTGAAAGTCCCTTTCCGTCATGCTACCACTAATATCCATACACAAAACAATATCTATGGCTTCGCCATCTGTAATTTGTTCTGTAAAACTTTGCTGAGGCCTTGCCAAAGCAATAATAAATGCAGCTAAACTTAACCACCTTAATACAAATGGTAAATGTCGTAATCTAGTTTTCCAATTGGTTGTATTTACTAAAAAGTGAGTAGTGCTAATACCAACTGAACTAATTTGATATTTGTTCTTTTTAACATACCAAAATATAAGAAAAGGAATTACCAATAACAATGGCAAAACCCAAGGATAAGCAAAACTGATATGATTCAACCAACTTCTTATCATGGTTTAAATTGAAATTGATGTAAGGTTTTAATAAAAGCTTTTGCAGTTTCGACAGCATCTTGATTGTTGTTTGGAGCAGGAATATATTTAGCAAACTTTACAGCATTGCTCAATCTCAATAATTGAAAATATTGCAACTGAATTGTTTCGTTGCCTACTCTACCTTTCAGTTGTAACATGTATTCATCAACAGTTGTAGCAGTTGAATTAATTTTTAATGTTGCATCAGAAAAACTTTTACAAATTAAAATTAGCTCTGTATAAAACAATGGATATTGTTCTTGTTCTACTAATTTTTTATCTACCAATTTCTCTATTTCAGACAAAGCCCAAGTATGTGTTGGTGTGTTGTTTACAGCAATAGGTTTAATTTTTTTCTTCTTACTCAACAACCACAAGATTAAAAAAAACAGCACTACAGCACCCACTACTGCAACAATTAACCAACGCCAATCTTTAGCAATGGTAACTGTTTCAATTGTTTTAATATCGTGATAATCTTTTAAACTGGTTACATCAACTGGTAAAACAGCAACTTGTAAAACATTGGTACTAAATGGCGTTACTATACCTGTTGCTATATCTTGTAACTGTATTTCAAATTGAGGCATTTGCCAATAGCCCGAATCAAAAGAAGTTAGTTGAATGATTTGTATAAAATCTGTTTTACTACCAACACCAATTGTATCAATTCTGTTTTTTTGTACTACTTCAAAATGATTGAACGTATCGCTTAAGACAAACCATTTTTCAAGTGTATATTTAGTTAAATCTATTTGCTCGGCTTTTAATTGTAAAGTAATTTGTTCTCCAATTAAAATTTTATTTCTATCAATGTTTGCCGAAATTTTTTGTGCAGCAACATTGCTATAATACATACAACAGAGTACACAAATAATTGTATACTTTAAGTTGACACAGTATTTATATATAGCTATTGCTTGCATTAGGCTCTTTTAATAAAAAAATGTTGTAAGGCTTTTACATAATCTTCGCCAGTTTTAAGTTCAATTAAATCGGCTCCTGCCAATTTAAAAGCTTGTTTTGCGTCGGCTTGAATTTTTAAAAATTGTTGGTGATATTTATATCTTACCAAAGCATCAGAAGTATCAATGTATTGTTGATTTCCAGTTTCAATATCTGCCACTTGTAACAAGCCAACATTGGGTAAATGTTCATCAATAGTATCATACACTTTTACACCCACAAGATCATGTTTTTTAGACGCTACTTTTAGTGCTTGTTGATATCCGTCATCCACAAAATCGCTTAATACGAAAACAATACTTTTTTGTCGGGTAATCTTGTTTAAAAACTGTAATGCTTTTACAATGTTGGTAGATGTTTGTTGAGCTTTAAATAAAATTAATTCCCTCATCATATATAAAATATGGGGTCTGCCTTTTGCTAAAGGAATATATTTTTCTACAGCACCACTAAAAAAAATCAACCCAACTTTATCGTTATTGGTTAAAGCACTAAATGCAAGTACAGCACAAATTTCTGTAATCAAATCTTTTTTTGCTTGTAGTTCAG
>JAGOUF010000321.1 GCA_018061385.1 Chitinophagaceae bacterium
CCATTGCACCAGGTTTTATAGAAACCGATATGACCCATTATTTACAAGACGGAGATGCATCGGCCGAATTTTTAAAGAAAATTCCTTTAGGGCGTTTTGGTAAGGCTGAAGAAATTGCCAATACTACTTTATTCTTAGCAAGTGATATGAGCAGTTATATAACAGGTCAAGTTTTAAGTGCTTGTGGAGGATTAAATATTTAATTGAAAATATCAGTTATAAGAAGAGAGGTTGTTTTTACAACCTCTCTTCTTATTTGTAGTATATTTAAAATAAGAAATGTATTTCAGTAAACTTTTCAACTAACAAATTATGAGAATTGCAATCGGAATTTTATCGCTAATTATTACCCAGCTTTCTTTTGCACAAGATAGGGTTGCAATAATTGATAGTGTTGTAAACGATCTGTTTAAAAGTGAAAGGTTTAACGGAAATGTTTTAGTTGCCGAAAAAGGAAATGTACTGTATAATAAATCGTTTGGCAATGCCAACGAGAGCACAAAAGAGCTGCTCAACGAAAATTCGATTTTTGAGTTGGCTTCTGTTTCAAAACAATTTACAGCAATGGCAATTGTTATTCTTAAAGAAAAAGGCAAGCTGAGTTATGAAGATAAAATTTCAACATTTTTACCCCAATTATCTAACTATAAAAACGTTACAATTAAACATTTGCTCAACCATACGGGAGGGCTTCCAGATTATATGGACTTAATGGATAGCTTGTTTGATAAAAGTAAAATTGCAACGAATAAAGACATTGTTGATTTGTTTTCAAAGCACAATCCAAAAATATTATTTGAACCAAATACAAAATGGGAATATAGTAATACTGGCTACGCTTTTTTGGCTTCAATTATAGAAAAAGTATCGGGTACATCTTATGGAAATTATTTGCAAAAAGCAATTTTTAAACCACTCGAAATGAACAATACTTTTGTTTACACAAGAAGATTTGCTCCAAAAAAAATCAGCAATTATGCGTTTGGTTATATTTATTCAGACAGCCTAAAAAAATATATTTTACCCGATGAGCTTGAAGAAACCAAAATGGTTATTTGGCTAGATGGAATAGTTGGAGATGGAACTGTTAACTCAACTGTGAACGATTTATTAAAATGGGATAGAGCTTTGTATACAGAAAAGCTTGTATCAAGCGAAAGTAAAAAGGAAATTTTTAGAGCCGTAGAATTAAACAATAAATCAAAAAGAGATTATGGATTTGGCTGGGCTCTTTCAGATGATGAAACCTATGGCAAAATTGTTAACCATAGTGGCGGATGGCCAGGTTATAAAACATTTATAGAAAGGCATATTGATAATGATAAAACAATTATTGTTTTACAAAATCATGAGAGTGTTTCAACTACAAAATTGTTTGCATATTTAAGAAGCATTATTTACAACAAACCATTACCTATAAAAAAAGAAAGAACTGAAATAAAGTTAAGCAATGAACAACTTCAAAAATTTGTAGGTGTTTTTGAAATTCAAGAATCCATGGAAGTTACTGTCTCTTTAAAATCGAATCAATTGTTTGTACAACTAACTGGTCAAAATGCATTCCCAGTATTTGCAGAAAGTGAGCTCTCGTTTTTCTTAAAAGCCGTAGAGGCACAAGTACAGTTTCAATTAAATGATAAGCAAGAAGTAATATCATTGGTATTACTACAAGGTGGCAATAAAATAAAGGCAATAAAGAAAGAATAGTATTGAGTTATAAGATTTTTAGCTAAGGCTTATGAAGACACAGACCATGGCTGAACTTTGAACTTTAAAAATAGAATATGAAGTTAGTTTTTTTTGTAAGTATTTGCTTTTGTTACAGCAGCATTTTGGCTCAGTTTAAAGAAATAGATAAAAGCATAATATATAATGCTAGATCAAAAGCTTTATACACTTTTGAAGGTGAAGGTCTTGCACTTTCTAATGGTAAAGGGTCATTGGAAACAGATATATTATATCTATTTATAACAAGAGCTAAATTAAACAAGAAAACATTCGAACTAATTGTTGAAGGAAGGCTTTGCGAAAAGGTTGACACAAATTATAATTGTAACTTAGGTTCTTCCAATGCTTTAATTTTTAGGGGAACAAAAAAAAGAGATATTATTACCGATACTACACATATAACTGAAACTTCAGCAGATAAACGCAATTATGAGAATGAAGGATTTTTTAGCTTTACAATTAAGTTACACAAAAAAGACTTTTTATATTTCTACAGCTACGACTCCATGTATTATATAGCAGAATTTAGTATTGAAAAAATAATGCGTAGCCTGAAACTAATAAAATAAATCGTTTGCCTTGGTTTGTGAGAAACACAACCATAGCTGAAAAAATGTTTTTTATGGCCCATAATTTTTGGTGTAAGTACTTTCTGGTATTTTTTTATACAATTAAACTTTCTAATTTACTTAAATAAGCAGCATCAATTGTTGCACCAATACCGGGTGCATCATTAATTTCAACAACACCATTAGCAAGGTATTGTAAACCATTTTGTACAGGATCTTCTGACATCATTAAAGGTGTATCTAAATCAAAATGTACAATAGCAGCATTGCAATAGGCAAAATGCACAAATGCAGTAGTGGCTAAACGGCTTTCCATAAAACTACCAATCTGCAATTTTATATTATGGGCATTACCAGCTTCTACAATTTGCAGTGCATTAAAAATGCCTCCACTTTTTCCAAGTTTAATATTAAAATAATCGCAAGCCAGTAAAGTTGCCAATCGATTTGCGTCATGCTGTGTACAGCAACTTTCATCAGCCATTATTTTTATTGGGCTAGCTTGTTTTACTTTAGATGATTCCATAAAATTCCAACGTGCAATGGGCTCTTCACAATGTTCAATATTATAAGGTTCCAATGCTTGTAAAGTTGCAATAGCTGTTGGTACAGCCCAACCTTGGTTGGCATCAATTCGCAAAGGCAAGTCATTTCCAACAGCCAAACGAATGGCTTTTATTCTTGCTACATCAATTTCTGTAGATTGACCCAACTTAACTTTAATTGCAGGAAAACCAGCTTCTTTAAAACGTAAAGCATCGGCAGCCATTTTTTCTGGAGAACCAATACCAACTGTCATATCTGTTGTGATTATTTTATCTTTCCTTCCTCCTAAAAATTTATACAATGGCAATCCTTTGTGTTGAGCAGCCAAATCGTACAGAGCCATATCAAAAGCACTTTTTATACTGTTGTTTCCATAAATAACTTTATCCATTGCAACAATACAATCTTCTATTTCTGTTGGATTTTTTCCTATTAATACTTTGGCTAAATATTGTGCAACGGTAAAACAAGTTTCTACACTTTCGCCATTAATGCTCATGTAAGGGCTACATTCTCCCCAACCAATAATTGCTTCATTTGTTTTTATTACAATCAATACATTATCTGCATTAAACTGCGTACCTAAAGAAATTACAAAAGGTTCTTTTAAAGGGATTAATAATTTATAAATTTCTATAGAAGTTATTTGCAACATGGGTTGTTTTTAATTTAAAATTAAAAATATTTTATTGTTGGTGCTATTGTAAACTATCTGCAACAATTTGCATGTTTAATATTTGTTGCATAAATAATTTTGTTTCTCTTTCAACACCTTCAACATCTTTACTTTTTATGGGACTTGCCAAAACATGGTTCTCTGTTAAGGGCATTGCTTTTTGAACTTTTTTATCTTTAGGAGTTGCCAATTGGTTAAACATTCTGTGCATAGCACTCACTTTAACTACATTGTCTTGATGTTTTGCATCTTTATAATAATACA
>JAGOUF010000322.1 GCA_018061385.1 Chitinophagaceae bacterium
AATTAAACTTTCTCCAACGTCCTTCAGGATTATTCACTGCATCAAATGTTTCTTTGCGTTTATGTCTGCTGGTTGGATTGTAGCAAGTAATAAAATCTTGCAGGTCTTCCAATTTAAGTGGATTCTTCTTTAGTGTATGGTGTACATTGGTACGATAATCATAAACCCACACTTCTTTTGTCCATGCATCTTTACTGCTAGGCTTGGCATCCCAAAACAATACGTTTGCTTTTACCCCATTGGCATAAAATATACCTGTTGGCAAACGTAGTATAGTATGCAGGTTGGTGGTTTCTAATAATTTTTTACGTACTGTTTCACCAGCACCTCCTTCAAATAACACATTATCTGGCAATACCACAGCAGCCATACCTGTTGTTTTCAACATGCTTTTAATGTGCTGTACAAAATTCAATTGTTTGTTGCTGGTAGTTACCCAAAAATCCTGACGGTTATAGGTTAAATCTTCTTTCTCTTGTTCCCCTGCTTCATTGGTAAACGTCATACTGCTTTTTTTACCAAAAGGTGGATTGGCCAATACATAATCGTATTGCGTTGCCGATGCTGCTATCAATGAATCATTGGGCGATATACTGGTATCGCTATCTATATCTCCAATATTGTGTAAAAACAAATTCATTAAAGCAAGCCTGCGTGTACTTGCTACTATTTCATTGCCATAAAACGTGTGGTACTTTAAAAATTGTTTTTGTTCTTTGTCTAAACTCAGGTTATACGTCATCCAATCGTAGGCTGCTAAAAAGAAACCACCTGTGCCACAACTTGGGTCAGCTATAGTTTTCATAGGTTGTGGACGTAAACATTCTACCATGCATTTAATCAATGGTCTTGGTGTAAAGTATTGCCCTGCACCACTCTTGGTATCTTCTGCATTTTTTTCTAATAAGCCCTCGTATATATCGCCTTTGTCTTTAACGCCCATTAATACCCATTGCTCAGCATTTATTAATGCAATCAGTTTATACAATTTGGCGGGGTCTTGTATTTTGTTTTGGCTCTTAATAAATATTTGCCCTAAAATGCCTTTCTCTTTACCCAAGTCTCTTAACAAGGTATTGTAATGCAATTCTAATTCTCCCCCACTTTTGGTAGTTAAGGTTTCCCAGCTATAGGCTTTGGGTATGGGCATGGTACGGTTATGTGGAGGTTTACTGTACTCATCGGCCATTTTTAAAAACAGTAAATACGTTAGCTGCTCTAAATAATCGCCATAACCTACACCATCATCTCTAAGTGTTTGGCAAAATGCCCATACTTTGGAAACAATGGAGGATGTATTGCTGGTATTGTTGTTGCTCATGTTGTGTTATATATTTTAAAGAATTGACAACTTTTAAAAAGTTGTCAATTCTAGTTACGTGAATGTTTGGCAAAACGCCCATACTTTAGAAACAAT
This sequence comes from Chitinophagaceae bacterium, assembly GCA_018061385.1. Classification (GTDB taxonomy): domain Bacteria; phylum Bacteroidota; class Bacteroidia; order Chitinophagales; family Chitinophagaceae; genus UBA1930. The sequence goes on from JAGOUF010000322.1 coordinate 1,418, forward strand.
GGAAGATGTATTGATGGTATTGTTGTTGCTCATATTGTCTGAACTGTGATTTATTTGATTTGTGTGATGGCTATGATTGTTTAGAATGATATTTTTTATTGGTTAGCCGTTTAAAGTTAAGACTGGTTTCTCCAAAGTTTATAAGCAGCCCTATTTCTAGATTGTAAGCCTCCAAATAATTAATGGCTTGTGCAAGATGAACATCTTGCAGTACTGTAATTGCTTTTAATTCTACTGAAATAATTCCTTCTACAAGAAAATCAACTCGTCTAGTTCCAATTTGTACTTCTTTGTAAAAGATGGGCATTTCGTGTTCACGGGTGAATGATATATTGGCAAGTCTCAATTCAATTTCTAATGCTCGTTGATAAATTACTTCCTGGAAACCATTGCCCAATGTTTTATGAACCGTCATGCAACAGCCAATAATTTTGGAAGTAAGTTCAGAATATTTATATTGTTCATTAATCATAGCAATCATTTAATCACAATAATCAAAGTTCAGACAACGCCCATACTTTGGAAACAATGGAGGATGTATTGGTTGAATTGTTGTTACTCATCACGGTTTTTACTTGAGGCTTCTATCTATTGAACTTTTAAAAGCAAATTTCTTCTTCTCAAAGCAATATCTTCCAAATACAATAGCTGGATGTATTTTCTCTTTATTAGCAAACTTCAAGATAGCAGCTTCGGAAAAATGAGGATGATTTTCAATAAATTCTAGCCATTGATATTTGTCTATTAGTAAATTTCTGGCAAAATCATCAGCTTCAACTTCTTCAAGACTTGCTTTGTAATCTGATGAATGAATATCTAAGTCAATAAATTCAACGGCACTATTGTTTACAAGGTGTAAAAAAATATGACCTAGTTCATGCATCACAGTAAAAGCAAAATTATCTATTCGATTATGACGCAAACTAATACCTATTGCTGGGTTGTTATTGCTCCAAAAAGAAATACCATCAACAGCACATTTTTCTGGATGGGGTTGCAAAATTAGTTTAATACCGTAGGCAGCTAAAACATTAGTAGTTTTTTCAATAGTGTTTTTATTCTTTTTAAAAACCTCCTTCAGTTCTTCAACTAGTTTTACTTGCATATTTGTATTAAATTTTGCCACTTTTAATTCTAATGCTTTGTAATTAACCAGTTTAACCCAGCCTATCAAGTTAATTTTATCAATAGTTAATTTATCTGATTTTCTAAATCTTGCATAATGTTGTTGGCTATATACACCAGCTAATTGGTCTAATGTAGCAACATTATAAATACGTTTAACTTTAGGAATATCCTCAATGGGGTTGCCTATTAACACACCCATTTTTTTATAATACTGAAAAGGTACAAGTGGTTTTATCATTTCCCATTGGTCTAGTGCCTGAAGCCTTGCAGCATTCTTTTCATTTATTTTAGCAATATCTAACTCATAGTTGCTTTGCATATTTAACCAAATAGCAGGATTCATTTGCAAAGCCTTTCCTATTATTAAAGCTGTATCTGCATTAATACCTCTTTTACCTTTTATTATTTCGTTTAGTTGAGTTATTTGAATACCTGTTAATGCTGCAAATTCTTTTTGTTTCATGGTTCTAGCGTCTAATTCATCCTTTAACATTTCGCCTGGATGAATAGCTATTGCAGGTGTTAGTTGTTGAATTTTTTGTGCCATGCGGTTTTAACCAGTTTTTATGCAGGTGGTGCCCCTGAGTAACATAGATTCAAAAAAAATTACTGATAATGCTTGCTTATTTCTTCTAATTTAAATAATACAATTTCAAAAGGTGTGGTACTACTAGATACTTCTTCAAATATTAATCTATATTGTTTATTGATTCTTACTGAACTATAGCCCTTTAGATTGCCTTTAAGTTTTTCATAATTAAGACCTGTAAATTGAAACAACTCTTCAACTTTGGTTACAGACCTTAATTTGTTTACAGTTTTAATGTATTGTTTTACCAGACTTGGATTTGAACGAAATTCTTTATTTGTAACCTTGTTACCTTCATATAAATCTATCAATAATTGGTTGTTGAAATGAATTTCCATTGGTGAAATGCGTTGCAAATATATACAATTAATTCACAATTTTGTGAATTATTATTTCAAGAGCTAAACAATGCTATGCAAAAAATAGGTGATTTATTTATACATCAACCCTAGAATAAAAGTAACGAGTCTATTTATTTCTTTTTTATACCAACCTCCCCTTAAACGCTTTTTTTAAAATACTTTGCCGTAAAGCCTCACTTTGTTGCAAGCTTTGAGCAATGCTTTCTTCTAGTTTATCAGCAACACTTAGGCGGCTTTCTATGGCTTGAACGATTTGATGTTGTTCTTCTATTTTGCAATAAGG
>JAGOUF010000323.1 GCA_018061385.1 Chitinophagaceae bacterium
TACTTAAATGGAGAATTTTTAAATACTTATTGGGCCGATGGTTTAATTGTTTCTACGCCAACTGGTAGTACAGGTTATAATATGAGCTGCAATGGTCCCATTGTTTTTCCAGACTCATCAACGTTTGTAATAACTCCAGTTGCACCACATAATTTAAATGTTAGAAGCATTATTGTACCTGACGATAATATTATTTCGTTTGAAATAGAAGGACGAACCGATCATTTTATTTGTGCCTTAGATGCTCGTAGAGAAGTTGTACACAAAGACATTCAAATTGCAGTTAAAAAAGAAAGTTTTAAGATTAACCTTATTCGTTTAAACGAAGGAAGCTTTCTTTCTACCTTAAGAAATAAACTTACTTGGGGTATGGATAAAAGAAATTAATACAGCAATTTTGCATTTTTCAGTATCTCTTTATTCGTGCAATAAAGTGTATAACCTCATTTCTTTAAATTTTATATTCCCATTCACAATATAAAAGCAAGAAAAAGCACATTTTTACGTTCTATAAAAGAATTGACTCACCATTAATCTTAGTAATGTTTAAAAAAGTTTTAGTAGTTCTCATCATTTCATTCATTAGTTTAACAAGCCGTGCCCAACTAATGGATGCATTTGTGCATGAAGGAGAATTTGGAGTTAGTGTTGGTGCTGCACATTATTTGGGAGATTTAACAGCCGGTATGAAGGCATTTAATACAAAACCTAAATTTGCAGGTGGTATTTTTTTTAGAAAACAGTTCAATAATTATGTTGGCATAAAAGTAGCAGCCAATTATGCTTTTGTTGGTTACTCAGATAAGTACATTAGCTATAAAGATAATTTTACGCAAAAAAAACGCAACCTAAGTTTCAATAGTAATATTTGGGAGTTTAGTATTAGTGGCGATTTTAATTTTTTTCGTTTTCAACCAGGTTTTAATGAGTACCGTTTTACACCTTATGTTTCTTTAGGCATTGGAGCATTTGCCTACGACCCTTATGCGTATTTATATGGAGAGAAATATAATTTACGTTCTTTAGGTACAGAAGGGCAACAAGACAAAGTAAACTATCCAAACCTAAAACCTTATGGCACCATGGCCATTTGTTTTCCCATTGGTTTTGGAATGAAATATAGCATTAACGAAAAGATAAACGTTTTTGCAGAAACTGTTTTTCGTTTTACCACTACCGATTATTTAGATGATGTAAGTGGAAATTATGCACCAGATGCTTTTCCTGTTAATCCCAATGGTCAACCATCTGTAGGTTTTTTATTGCAAGATAGAAGTTACGAATGGGGCGTTCCTTTTGGTATTAAAGGCAGGCAGCGTGGCAATAGCAAACAAAACGATGCTTATATAACAACGCAAGTTGGTGTTAGTTTTAATTTAGGTTCTTACCGTTGTCCTAAATATTAATGTATATTCTTTTTGAAACAATCCCATAAGGTTTTAAAAACCTTATGGGATTGGATAATTTAAAATTGAGGTTGTACAGGTTTGGTTTGTACAATAGTTTCAATTTTTTCAACAACTTCTTTTGTAAGCATTGGCACTATATCCAATGCTTTTAAATTTTCTTCTAACTGTTCTTTTTTAGTTGCTCCCAATATTACAGTAGTTACATTGCAATTATTTAAACACCAAGCAATACTTAATGCTGGTAAACTTACATTCAACTCGTTTGCAAATGTTGCAAGTTGTTTTACTGTATTTAATTTGTCTTCTGTAAGCCATCTATCTTTTAGCCAATCAAAGCCTTCAATAGCCATTCTACTATCTGCAGGAATACCATTGTTGTATTTACCAGAAAGTAAGCCCGATGCCAATGGACTCCAAATAGTTGTGCCTAAACCTACTGTTTTAAATATTTGTGAAAACTCGTTTTCAATTTTATTTCTTTCAAATAAATTGTATTGTGGTTGCTCTACAGTTGGACCAATTAAACGATAATCTTTTGCAACTGCATGTGCTTCCATAATTTCTACACCACTCCATTCGCTGGTTCCCCAATATAAAATTTTTCCTTGTTGAATTAAGTGGTTCATCGTCCAAACAACTTCTTCAATGGGTGTGTTTTTATCTGGGCGATGGCAGTAATAAATATCTAAATAATCAACTTGTAATCTTTCTAAAGCTTCGTTACAAGCCTCTACCAAATGTTTACGGCTTAGCCCTGTTTGATTGGGCTTTGCAGTATTGCCAGTTTTAGTGCCAAAAAAAGCTTTACTACTTAGCACATAACTACTACGATCCCAGTTTTTAGTTTTCAAAATTCGGCCCATCATTTTTTCACTTTCACCTAAAGCATACACTTCGGCATTGTCAAAAAAATTAATGCCATTGTCGTAAGCAATGCTCATTAATTCATCGGCTTTGCTATCTTCTATTTGTTTATGAAAAGTAACCCAACTGCCAAAGCTTAATGCACTTAATTGCAAGCCAGTTTTACCCATTTTTCTATATTCCATACAATTATAATTTTTTATATACTAACAACAAGTGCCAAGTATAGTTTAAGGTAACTATACATTTTATAAAGAGAGAAGAAAATTATTTTCAACAAAAAAATCAATACGTACTATCTGGAATATGAATGTAGCTTCCTTCTCTTATACTAAAAAAGGTAATGTTGTTTAAAGATTGGTCCGATCTTAATCCGTTATATCCCAATATATAAGTTGAATTAAATCCCTTTTTTACCTTCACAAATTTATTGGTAAAAAACTCGGCTTTTGTTTGATCCCAAATTAATTCTTCTGTCCATAAAGTATCACCAGTTCTATTAAACACAATTACACTATCTTTTAAATATACTTTATTGTCGTTTTCTAAATATCTACCATACTTGCATTTTAATTGACTTTCTATGGCCAATGTGTCATCAAAAAAATCTACATGCATGCTTTTTGTAAACTCTACTTTTGGTGTATCTAACATATAACGCAACATAATAGGAGCAGTTAATTTGGCTTTCATTTTTCCACCTTGGCTCATGTAACTTTCTATGTTTTTGCCTTCTTCTACACCCAATGTTCTTTTCCCTAAATCTTGTACCGTTTTAATTTCGTTTTCACAACCTACAACAAAAAAGCAGCCAATTATAATGGCTGCTAATCCTGTATATATTTTGTTTGAACTATTAATCATATTTACGTTTAATAAACCAAAGATCGCTTAAACTTAAGCCAAATGATAGTTTAAAATAACCTTCTGTTATATTGTTTACAGCACTCCCTCTTTTACCAAACTCAATTGCTGTATGGATTGTAGAAATTTGATTGCTGTATCTTGATGGACGAACTGGCAAACCTAAACCCATTGTAATACCATAATTTTTAAGTTCTTTACCATCGGCATTGATATAATCTTTTCCAAAATTAAATCCTGCTCTATAGTTTACCCTACTCCAAAAACTTCTAACATTTTTAGGATCTGGCATCCACTGACCTCCCACTTTAAATTGCCAATTGTCTACTGTTGCATCTTTTTGATTGTAAAAGCTATACTCACTCCATTTAGCTGTTGTATATTCTACTCCCAAAGTCCAAATATCAAAAACTCTTGACGCATCTGATGAAGTCTTTTGCAAAACTAAACCTGCAGTATAGGTTGTTGGTATTTGAATTCTTCCTTTTAAATTGGTGCCAGATAAAATACTATCAACTTTGTACACAGCACCAGAATTATCGTACTCAAAAGTTTCTTTATTAAAATTTTGGCTTGCATATAATTTTTGCCCCAAAGCAGCCGTAGCACCAAAACGTAGATAGTACCTATCTGTC
>JAGOUF010000324.1 GCA_018061385.1 Chitinophagaceae bacterium
GATGCAATACCAGCAGGTGGAATTAAAAAAGGTACCGTTTCTAAGGCAGTAATTGTTCGTACTAAAAATAAGTTACGTCGTAAAGATGGCTCATACATTCGTTTTGACGATAATGCAGTAGTGTTATTAAACAATTCTGATGAGCCTCGTGGTACACGTATTTTTGGGCCAGTTGCCAGAGAGTTACGTGACAAAGGTTATATGAAAATTATTTCATTAGCTCCTGAAGTGCTATAAAAAATCAGCTATTAACCATAGCTATTAATTTAATTTTTAAGTAAACAAGCTAAAAGCTAATTACGCTAATAGCAAAAGCTAGATAAAATGAGTACAAGATTTAAACCCAAATTTAATATCAAAAAAGGTGATAACGTAGTAGTTATTACAGGTGATGATAAAGATTTGAAAAAACCAAGAGTGGTTTTAGAAGTAATAATAGATAAAGCCAAAGTGCTTGTAGAAGGTGTTAATATTGTTACTAAACACACAAAACCATCTGCTCAAAATACCAAAGGTGGTATTATAAAAGTAGAAGCACCAATTAGCATTTCAAATGTAATGTTGTGGGATGCAAAAGCTGGAGCAGCTACTAAAATTAAACGTAGTAGAGAAACTGGCAAATTGGTTAGAATTTCTAAGAAAAGTGGTGAAGCAATTAAATAAAATGATTTTATTCCGTTGGTAATGGAATTTTAAAAATAAAATTATGAGTACTATAAAATATTCTCCTCGTTTAGCAGACAAATATGGTAAAGATGTATTACCTGCTTTAATGAAGAAATTTGGTTACAAAACAGTAATGCAAGCTCCTAAATTGCAAAAAATTTGCATCAACCGTGGTGTAAATGGAGCAGTAAACGATAAAAAGTTAATTGATGTTGCAATTGGCGAATTAGAGCAAATTACAGGTCAAAAAGCAGTTCCAACTTTAAGTAAGAAAGATATTTCAAACTTTAAATTGCGTAAAGGCATGCCAATTGGTGCAAGAGTTACTTTACGTGGCGATAAAATGTATGAGTTTTTAGACAGATTGGTTTCTGTTGCATTGCCTCGTGTACGTGACTTTAAAGGAATCAGCGATAAAGCATTTGATGGCAGAGGTAACTATACATTGGGTGTTACAGAACAAATCATTTTCCCAGAAATTGATATTGATAAAGTAAGTAAAATTACTGGTATGGATATCACTTTTGTAACAAGTGCCGATACAAATGAAGAAGCTTTTGAATTATTAAAAGAATTGGGTATGCCTTTCAAGAACATTAAAAAAGATAATAATTAATCAATATGGCAAAAAAATCAATCGTTGCCCGTCAGGCGAAACGAGTAAAATTAGTTGCACAATATGCTGAAAGAAGAGCAGCTTTAAAAGCAGCTGGTGATTATGCAGGTTTAGACTTATTGCCTAAAAATGCATCACCTGTACGTTTAAAAAACCGTTGCCAATTAACTGGTCGTCCAAAAGGGTACATGAGATACTTTGGTATTTCAAGGATCATGTTTAGAGACATGGCTTTAAACGGTAAAATTCCAGGTGTTAAAAAAGCAAGCTGGTAATTTTCACTATAACTTCTCGGTTTATCGAGATGAATAGAAACAATTTTTTAGAACTGATTTAATTAAATACAATGGTAACTGATCCTATAGCAGATTTCTTAACCAGAGTTCGTAACGCTCAAATGGCTGGTCACAGAATAGTAGAAATTCCAGCTTCAAATTTGAAGAAAAGAATTACTGAAATTTTATACGAGCAAGGTTATATTTTAAAGTATAAGTTTGAAGACGATAGCAAGCAAGGTCTTATCAAAATAGCATTAAAGTATGATGCTACTACTAAGCAACCAGCAATTCGTTCTTTAGAAAGAGTAAGTCGTCCAGGTTTACGTCAGTATGCAAAGCCTACTGAAATTAAAAGAGTAATCAATGGTTTGGGTGTTGCAATTATTAGTACTTCTAAAGGAGTATTGACTGATAAGCAAGCAAAAGCTCAAAATGTTGGTGGCGAAGTTCTTTGCTACATTTCTTAATAAATTATTATTGAGTTTTGATAATTAAGCTTCTTAGTCGTAGCTGAACACTAACTCTTATTCATCATTATAAAATTAAAATCGACTATGTCTCGTATAGGTAAACAACCCATTACAATTCCTGCAGGCGTAACTGTTACAATTGCAGCTGATAATGTGGTAACTGTAAAAGGACCTAAAGGTCAATTAACTGAAACTATTGATAGAGATATCAAAGTTGAAGTAAAAGAAAACGAAATTATTGTTACTAGACCAACAGATCAAATTCGTCATCGTGCAATGCATGGTTTATATCGTTCATTATTAAGCAACACTGTAAAAGGTGTTACTGATGGCTATAAAAAAGATTTAGAATTAGTGGGTGTGGGTTTTAAAGCAGCAAATACTGGAAATGTGTTAGATTTAGCTTTGGGTTACTCTCATAATATTATCTTTGAAATTCCTAGTGAATTAAAAGTTAATACTGTAACTGAGAAAGGTAAAAATCCATTGATTTCTCTAGAAGGTTCTGATAAACAATTGCTTGGTCAAGTAGCTGCTAAATTAAGAAGCTTACGTAAACCTGAGCCGTACAAAGGAAAAGGTGTTAAGTATACAGATGAAATCTTAAGAAGAAAAGCTGGTAAGTCTGCAGGTAAATAATTAAATCATTTTGCTTCCGGCAGAATCGGAAGTTATAAATAAATAGTCATGAACACTAAATTAGAACAAAGGCAAAAAATTAGATACCGCATTCGTAAAAAAGTTGCTGGTACTTCATCAAAGCCACGTCTTAGCGTATTTAGAAGCAATATGGAAATTTACGCTCAATTAATAGACGATGATAATGCCGTTACTTTAGCAGCATCTTCTTCAAAAGAGAAAGATCTTGTAGCTCAAAAAGTAAATAAAGTAACCAAATCAAAATTAGTTGGAGAATCAATAGCCAAAAAAGCTGCTGAGTTAGGTATAACAACTTGTGTTTTTGATAGAGGTGGTAACTTATATCATGGCAGAATTAAGGCTGTAGCTGATGGTGCTAGAGAAGGTGGATTGATATTCTAATTACATTCAAATTATTAAAGTAAGACAATGTCTAAAATAAGCGAAAATAAAATTAAAGCTGGCGGCGACATAGAATTGAAAGAAAAAGTTGTTGCTATTAACCGTGTAGTAAAAACTACAAAAGGTGGTCGTACATTTTCTTTTTCAGCACTAGTTGTTGTTGGTAACTCAAATGGTATTGTTGGTCAGGGATTGGGCAAAGCCAAAGAAGTTCAGGAAGCGATTACCAAAGGAATTGAAGATGCTAAGAAAAACTTAGTTAAAATACCCATTATTCATGGTACAATACCTCACGAACAATATTGCAAATCTGGTGCTGCTAAGGTTTTAATTAAGCCTGCTGCACAAGGAGCTGGTGTACTTGCAGGTGGTAGCATGCGTGCAGTATTAGAAAGTGCTGGAATTACAGATGTATTGGCAAAAAGCTTAGGATCTGCAAATCCTCAAAATGTGGTTAAAGCAACAATTAAAGCTTTAAGTACTTTAAGAGAACCAATACAAATTGCAAAAGCAAGAAACATTAAATTGAGTAAAGTATTTAACGGATAATCTAATTTGAGATTTTAAATTTCAAATTTCAAATTTATAACAATGGCAAAGATTAAAATTACACAAGTTAAAAGTGGTATCGATAGAAGTGAGCGTCAAAAACAAACACTTATTGCTTTAGGCTTGAGAAAAATAAATGCTTC
>JAGOUF010000325.1 GCA_018061385.1 Chitinophagaceae bacterium
AAGATGATGATAGTGCAACTACAAGTAAAAATGATCCATCAAAAAAGCCCATTCGTTATATAAAAGTTTACAAAACAAATAAAGATTCTTTAATTGCAACTTTAGAGTATAAAGAGTATAGACGTTATAGAGATTCAATCATGAAAAATACAAAAGATACATTGCAACGTACTTTTGATGATGATGAAATTATTTTAAAACCATTTATAATGAAGCCTGTTTGGAAGGCTTCTACCTATGTTTTTTCTAATGATAAAGGGTTTATTCGGATTTTTATTCCAGATGCAAAACGGCATAAATATAGAATTGTGTTTTTTGAAGAAAATCAAGAAGAATTATTTCAAATAAAACAAGTAAAAGAAAACGATTTGGTGTTAGATAAATCTAATTTCTACAAATCCGGTTGGTACTATTTTGAATTGTATGAGGATGAAAAACTAATAGACAAAAATAAATTTTTTGTTAGTAAAGATCGTTAAATGCAATAGTTTAACTAACCATTGTACGAAAATAGAGTAGCAGCAAATACTGTTTCAAAATTTTGTTTTACTCGTTGTTTTACTTCAGTAAAATTTACTTCGTAACCCAATTCTTTTTGCATAGATGTAACTTGCTTGTTTTGAATGCCACAAGGAACTATATAACTAAAATAATCTAAGTTGGTGTTTACATTAAATGCAAATCCATGCATGGTAATCCATCTGCTGCATTTAATACCCATGGCACATATTTTTCGTTCTTTTCCAGGAATATCAGCATCAATCCAAACACCAGTTTCTCCTTTACTTCTTCCTGCAACAATACCATATTGTGCCATTGTTAAAATAATAACTTCTTCTAAACTTCTTAAATACCAACCTAAGTCGGGTTTAAATTTATCTAAGTCTAAAATAGGGTAACCAACAATTTGTTGTAAACCATGAAAAGTAATATCGCCACCACGATTTATATGAAAATATTCAATGCCTTTTTCTTGCATGGTAGCTTCATCAATTAATACATGTTCTTTCTTACCACTTTTGCCTAAGGTATAAACAGGTGTATGTTCAACAAATAATAAATGATTGGTGGTTGATGGCAACAATTGATTGTTTGAAAAATTAGATTTAGCTGTTACGTTCTCTTTTAGTAAAGTTTCTTGGTAATCCCAAATTTCTTTGTAAGAACGAATGCCTAAATCTTGAAAAAATACCTGTTGTTGCATGGTACAAAACTACACAAAATTTAGTATGTTTTTTACAAGTCTTGAGTGTTGGTGTAAGCAATTTTTTTCTTGATTGCCAAAGTTAAACTAAGTACAATTCTATTGAAAATGAGTTTCAGAAACTGGTGAATTACTAATTTAATCGTTCTAATTTGCCCTTTCTTTTTACAATGTTTTTATAGTCCCATTGTATTGCTATTGATTTTTTTAGCCAGCTTTTTAGATCTTTTAAGTCTATTTGTTCAATTAAAGTATAGCTAATAGATGCGTCTTTAAATTTACCAGTACCTATCTTTAGTTTTTTATCTTCAAAATCTGCATCACTCCAAAACATTAGCCTAATAGCGTGTTTTAGTTTGCTGTAGCCTACTATGGGGTTGCCTTTTAGAAACCAAACAGGGTGAGCATGCCAAATTTTATTTTCTGCCTCTGTAAGTTCACTGTTAATCGTTGTAGCAAGAAGAGTACAAATTTCTTTGTCAACAGTTGTTTGTTTGTTGTTGTAAGCTTCAATTTCTGTTTTCATATTTATCTTACTATTTAATTTTTGTTCCTAATCAATCTTCTCTTTTAAGTATTCTAAAATATCGCTTGTTTACCAGTTCAATACTTTGCATTTTGCTTCTACTGTATAAAAACTGGTTGCTGCAGCAGTATCTTTTGTATTTAATGATTTTACTAAAACCAATGGTGGCAGTGCTTTTACCTCCATTTCCAATCTAACTCTTGTGTGTAATTTATTTTCAAATTGCTAGCAAGTGAAAGTAAACTTGTTTTTACTTTAGGTGAATTTTCAATTTTTAGTTTGGGAATAATTAAACTTCCTCCAGTTTTCATTTTTAAATAAAAGTAATTTGCTGTTTCAATTATTTCATCAATTTCCGTCAAGTTAATTTTGCTCTCACCGGTTTTGTCAAATGTTTCAATATGAATCTCTTTAAAAGTGATTGTACAAGTTTCTTCGAATCTGTTTTTATAATTATCATTAATAAATTTCTGATAATGACTTTTATAATATTTTTTCAAATAAAAAGGATAAAAAATTAAGTTGAGAATACTAGCAGCTAAAAAATAATACATCATCAATTTATTGCCATCTTGATAGAAAATACCACCTAAAACTGAAAATGCTAAAGTTGTAATAAACCATCCCTTTCTTCTTTGGTTTTTTACGCTGTTATTTTTAGATGCAATATATAACTGGTGTTGCAAGAAATCATTTTGGTTGAGACTGTATTTAATTGTCATTATAGAAAATTGTTGTAGAGTTGAGAGCTCCAAAAAAGTAGTAAACGTATTCGGCTTTTCCTTATTTTTTGTTAAACGAATATCTTATACCCCATAATTGTCTGATGACTGTATCACCTTCTAAGTATAATTCTGGTGTTAGTTCAAATATGAGTGATAATTGTTTGAAATTTTGTAAAGGAAAAATTTCTAATTGAAGAGGAATTGTGAAGCTATTTATTTCGTCAATGCCAGAAAATGGAGCAACATTTAGCCCAAGTCCAACAGAAAATTGGTGATAAGTTTTTCGGCTAAAATTATACATTCCAGCTAATTCAAAAAGTGTACTTTCTAGCTCTCTGTTAAAGAAACCCTTCATTTCTCCACTAAGTTTTTTCCCCTTATTCGTGTTAATGGCTAGTGCATGAATTGAGTAAGAGGTTATTCCAATTTGAGCATGTACAACTGTAGTTAAGGTAAACAGTATAACAGTTATAACGAAAGCTGACTTTTTCATACTTTATTTTAAGGTTGTAAAAATGTTTAAGTTCTATTAAACTTACAGTAAATATAATACACAAGAGATTTCTTTTTCATCTATCTTATTGCAATTTATACCAATTCTACACATAGTACTAATTGACCAAAGTGCAGCATAAAAGCTGAATATATTTCAGTAAGTGCATCTTGCTAGTGCTTTATTCTATTGCTCAATGGCTGCCTGATTGAAGTGAAAATACCCTGCTAGCTAGAAGGGATTGTAACGCAAAGCAGGAACTATTGCTTAATGATAGTTAACTATTCATAGCCCCAAGTTTTTATTTGCCATAGTACAAACTATTATCTTCGCAGCTTATGAATGAAGAGTTAGAGTTGGAACAACCCAGCGACGATGTATATGAACGTAGAACTTTTGTAATTGACAAAGGTCAAGAGCCCATGCGTATTGATAAATGGTTGCAAATACGCATTGAAGGTGCTACACGAAATAAATTGCAACAAGCAATTGATAATGGTTTTGTAACGGTGAACGGGAAAAATATAAAAACAAATTATAAAGTAAAACCCGATGACGAAATATTGGTGCTTACTTATGTAAATCCTGAGTACAGTGAATTAAAAGTTGAGAATATTCCATTGAATATTGTGTATGAAGATGCTGATGTTTTGGTAATTAATAAAGTACCCAATATGGTGGTGCATCCTGGTGTTGGCAATCATTCTGGTACTTTGTTAAATGGTGTGGCTTATCATTTGTTGCAACAAAATCCTACTCTTAGTGAAGATGAATTGCCACGTTATGGCATGGTGC
>JAGOUF010000326.1 GCA_018061385.1 Chitinophagaceae bacterium
TCTAACTGATTAATTATAATTGGTTTGTTTAAAAAAGAAACATCTTTTCTAAGTCGTATAAGATAATTGTTTTTATCGTTTACTACAAGAATGCTACTTCTAAAATTACTTCTTAGCATAAAAAATAAACCTACTAAAATTCCAATAACAATACCCGTTAATAAATCTGTAACTAAAATAGCAACAATGGTTATTACAAAAGGCATAAACTGATCCCAGCCTCTATTAAAATAATCTTTAAACAAACTAACTTTTGCTAGTTTATAACCCGTAAAAATTAAGATAGCTGCCAAGGCACTCAGTGGAATTTTATTGAGTAAAGTTGGAAAAAATACAACTGATGACAATAAAAGTATGCCATGAAAAATAGTACTAATTTTTGTTTGTGCTCCAGATGCTACGTTTGCAGAGCTTCTTACAACTACTGATGTTAGTGGTAAGCCACCCAATAAACCAGAAACAATATTGCCCAATCCTTGAGCTTTTAATTCTCTATTAGATGGTGAAACCCTTTTTAACGGATCTAATTTATCCACAGCTTCAATACCCAATAATGTTTCTAAACTTGCTACCAACGCTAAAGTAAATGCAGTTGTATAAACTTTATAATTACCTAGTTGCGTAAAATCTGGAAACACAAAAGCACTTGCCAAAGCTTGTTTTGTTGCAGGCAAATTTACTAAGTGTTTACTTTCCAACTCATAAAAAGGAATATAGGTTTTGTACAATTCATTCATCATTGTACCTACAAGTACAACAATTAATGCACTTGGAATTAGTTGAAAAGCTTTTTTTGTTTTGAAAAATTTAGTTTCCCATAACGCCATAATACAAATACCCACAATACCTATAAAAACTGCTGAGGGTGTAAAGTATTTAACTGCATAGTAGATTGATGTAAAAGTGTTGCGTTTATTGCTTTGGGCAAAATTAACATCGCCTTCTGGTATAGAGTCTTCACCAATCAAATGTGGTATTTGCTTTAAAATTAATATTAAACCAATAGCAGCCAACATGCCTTTAATTACAGAGTTTGGAATATAATCACCAATTACACCCAATTTGGCTATACCCATTATTATTTGTAAAACACCACTTATTACTACTGCAAGTAAAAAAATTTGGTAAGCATTTTGTGTGCCACCCAATGTTATTAATGCAGCACCAACTATAGCTGTTAACCCTGCTGCAGGGCCACTAACGCTTAATTGTGAACCACTAAATAATCCAATTATTATACCACCCACTACACCAGCAATAATGCCTCCTAATAAAGGTACAATACTTTGACCAGCAGGATTGCTTGCTTGTGCTACGCCTAAACACAATGGCAATGCCACTAAAAAAACTACTATAGATGCAGGTATATCTGCACCTAAATTCTGAAAATATTTTTTCATATAAGGTTGAGAAGAAATGTTGAGTTATGTAAATCTTATTAAAGGTCAAAAAGATAATAACTAACAATTGGGAGGAGGCACAAGAATTTCGAAGGAATGATTTACAGGAATTGTAACCAACAAAGCTGGCTTTTTTGTAAGAATATATGTAAATGTTCTACTTGCATAGGGAGAATCCCAATGTAAAAAAGCACTCTTTGTTAGCGATTTTGAAGGGTTGTCTGGCGATGTATCTAAAGAATGTGGAATTTCTTCGGTAAACTGATTGTTGAATAAAGCCTTACCCATTTGCTGTACAGGTAATAGCTGTATTGCAAATACTAGAATGAGAAATATGTTAATCAGTTTTTTTAACATGTGGGCAAATGTAGTGTTCACTAATTAAATATCCATCTAAATTTATTTTAAAAAAAGATAAATTTTTTGTTATCGAATGTCTTCAGATATAGAATGCGATGATTGCAATAAGGTCATAATTACAGTATACAGTTTATGTTGTTCTTCATTTTTTAGTTTTATTGTATGTTGTAAATCGTGTAAATACATAATTATTTCACTTCTACTTATATTCTTTTTTTCTACGAATTGAGGTTTTCTAATTTCAAAATCATCTTTCAATAAATCTATAATTGGTATATCTAAAGTTGATGAAATTGATTTTAAGTGATTCACCGTTAGCTGTGTAATATTGTTTTCAATTTTACTATATGCATTTTGAGAAATGCCCATTTTTTTTGCAACATATTCTTGTGAGTAATTTCTCAACTCTCTGTACTGTTTAATTATATTGCCTGGCATTGTTTATAAGTTTACTTTTTCTATTACAATTGATGCAAAGCAATTGTTGTAATTATAACCCAGTAGTTTTTGCAGCGGCTTTTTGTAATTTTTCGTTTACTGCAATGCCAATGCCTTTGTTGGGCAATAATTCAGCCACAATCATATCTACATTTAATTCATCCATGCTATGTAATGCAGCATAAATATTTTTTGCAGCTTCGGCTAAACTGCTTTTTTTACTGAGTACAATTTTATGTTTTACTTTAACTGTTTCGTAGCTTTTGTTAAATGAAATTAAACCAATTTTCTTTTTTTTAAGTTGTTGAATTGTAGCATCAACAGTATTGGTTAATAGTAAGGGTGTATTGGGGCTGTAATGATACTTAATCATTCCAGGGCTAACAGGTGCATTGTTATTTACTTCGTTTTTTAGTAAACATTTTCCAGTAATGGCTTCAATTTGAGTTTTGCTAATTGCACCCAATCTATAAATTACGGGTATTCCTTTTTCAAATCCAACCACTGTACTTTCAATTCCACTTTTGCAAGCTCCTCCATTTAATATATAAGGTATTTGATTGTGTAGTTGCTTAAATACATGTTCTGGTTTTGTTGGACTTATATAACCAAACAAATTTGCACTTGGTGCTGCTAATGGAAAAGATAAGTTATTTAATAATTGTAATGTGAGTTTGTGATTTGGAATACGTACTGCTACATGTGGAAGATTTGCTGTAACAATATTTGGAACAATATTTTTTTTGGATAACAATAAAGTTAATGGGCCAGGGCTAAAAGCTTCGAATAATTTATATGCATTGTTGGGAATATTTTTAGCAATGGTATTTAAGTATTGGATATTGGGTATATGAACAATTAATGGATTGTAGGATGGTCTTTTTTTTACAGCATAAATTTGTTGTACTGCAATTGAGCTAAAAGCATTGCCAGCTAAGCCATACACAGTTTCAGTTGGTATGGCTACCAACTGATTGTTGTTTAAAAATTGTGCTGCTTGAATAAGTGATTTGCCAATAATTGTTTCCATGAAAAGCCTACTAATTAAGCATTCAAAGATAGAGTAATCTAGATAGTTTTATTGTAGTGGCAATTTGGCTAAATACATTTAAAATAGTGGTTGCTTTAAGAGAAGTATTGTGCTCGGAATATTTTTGTTCAAAATTTTTTGCTCAAGCCGCATGGCTTTGTACTTGCAACACCACTCATTTTTTCAATTTTAACTTTATTGAAGCCGAAGAAAAAAAGTGGCTTATACGATTACTGGTGAAAAGTGGATTTTTCAAAAAATGAAACTTAAATACTTTAATGCGTTTATCTTGAATTGCCAATAAAATACAAGGTTTGTAAAAAAGAAAGGCAAGTCCATTTTTTAGATTTGCCTTTTCTCTTGATTTTTTAAACCTTATGCACAATAAATTCTTTCAATGGCATCTTTGTATTTTTCTAAAATAATTTTTCTTTTTAAACTCATTTTAGGCGTCATTTCTCCACTATCAATACTCCATTCGTTGGGTAACAATTCAAACTTTTTTACTTGT
>JAGOUF010000327.1 GCA_018061385.1 Chitinophagaceae bacterium
TAGGTTTAAAGTTTAAGGTTTAGGGTTTGGTAGAAAATGTATTCATTAAATTCTTCCTTTTGCCTTCAACCTTACAGCTTTTGCCTTTCACATTTTACCTTCCACCTTATTCAATAATTCTTTCTTCATTGGTCATTTTAGTCATTTCGTTTTTTTGTAAAACTTCTTTAGATAAATTCAAATAGTTAATGGCTCCCTTACTATCTGCATCATATAAAATAACAGGTTTGCCAACACTTGGGGCTTCACTTAAACGAGTATTTCTATGTATAATGGTACTAAAAACCATATCATCAAAATGCCTTCTCACTTCACTTACTACTTGATTGCATAAGCGTAAACGACCATCGTACATTGTCATTAAAATGCCTTCAATTTGTAAATTTGGATTTAAACGGTTTTGAACAATTTTAATGGTATTTAATAATTTACCTAAACCTTCTAATGCAAAAAATTCGCATTGTACAGGTACAATCACACTATCGGCAGCAACTAAAGAATTTACAGTAATTAAGCCTAATGATGGAGAACAATCAATTACAATAAAATCGTATTTGTCTCTTATTTCATCTAACAATACCTTCATTACATTTTCACGATTGGGGTAATTAATCATTTCAATTTCGGCACCAACCAAATCAATATGAGAAGGAATAAGATCTAAATGTGGAATATCACTCTTTAAAATCACATCGTCTGCTTTGGTATTATTTACCATACAGTCGTATAAACTTGTTGTAATATTATGTAAATCAAAACCAACACCAGTAGTGCTGTTTGCCTGTGGGTCGGCATCAACCAATAATGTTCTATATTCTAATACAGCAAAACTTGCTGCAAGATTAATGGCTGTAGTTGTTTTACCTACACCACCTTTTTGATTTGCTACACCAATAATTCTAGCCATAATTCACTATATCCTCTTTTTTAAAATTTACTTTTAAGTTGCAAATGTAAATTATTATGAGAGTTAACAAAGAACTGAATTTTAAGCAGTAAAACGAAGTTTAATTTTCCCCAAAATGGGGTATAAGGGGAATCGTTTTTTTTAAATCAATAATTGTTGCTCTTCAATTCAACTAATTTAGCTGTTATATGATGAAAGTAGTTAGTAATAATGTATATAAAATGATTCAAACCATGCGATGGTTTGGTCCAAACGATCCTGTTAGTTTAAGCGATATTCTGCAAGCTGGCTGTACTAGTGTTGTAACTGCTTTACACCATATTGCCAATGGAGAAATTTGGACAGTTGAAGAAATTATAAAAAGAAAAAATATTATTGAGGCTGCTGGTTTAACCTGGAATGTTGTTGAAAGTGTTCCAGTACACGAAGCTATTAAAACACAAGCCGAAGGGTTTGAAATTTTTTTAGAAAACTATAAACAATCCATTAGAAATTTAAGTACCTGTGGCATTCATACAATTACCTACAATTTTATGCCTGTAATGGATTGGACAAGAACCAATTTAGCATATCCAATGGCTGATGGTTCTTTAGCGTTATTGTACGAAAAAATAGCTTTTGTGGCTTTCGATTTATTTATTTTAAAAAGAAAAAATGCTGCAAATAGTTATACTGTAAATGAAATAGAATTAGCTACAGAACGTTTCAAAGCAATGAGTGAGGCTGAAAAAATATTACTCACCCAAAACATTATTAAAGGATTACCCGGTAGTGAAGAAAGTTTTACTGCACAACAGTTTCAAGCAGCATTAGATAAATATGATGGAATTGATGCAACAACATTAAGAAATCATCTACTCTATTTTTTACAAGAAATTATTCCAGTTGCTGATGCTTGTAATGTACAAATGGTTATTCATCCAGACGATCCTCCTTATTCTTTATTAGGGTTACCAAGAGTAGTAAGCAACGCAAAAGATGTTGAGGCTTTGTTTTTAGCAGTACCATCTTTAAACAATGGATTGTGTTTTTGCACAGGCTCGTTTGGTGTACTTGCAGAAAACGATTTGCCAGCTATGTTAAAACAATTTGCCAACAGAATTAATTTTATACATTTAAGAAGCACCAAACGCAATAGTATTGGTGATTTTTTTGAAGCCAATCATTTAGAAGGAGATGTAGATATGTATGCTGTGGTGAAAGAAATTATTGCCATTATGCAACAAAGAAAATTAGCCATACCAATGCGTCCCGATCATGGGCATCAATTATTAGATGATATAAAAAAGCATACCAATCCTGGCTATAGTGCTATTGGTAGATTAAAAGGGTTGGCAGAATTGAGAGGTTTAGAAATGGGGATTGCTAAAAGCTTGTTTTAATCAATGTGTTTACAGTCAAATGTGACTTTTGTCACCAAAAAGATGTAAATCATTTTTCATATTTGCGTTATAAAATTTAGCAAACATGATTATAGAACAAATTTATACTGGCTGCCTTGCTCAAGGAGCCTATTATATTGAAAGCAATGGAGAAGCTGCTATAATTGATCCATTACGTGAAGTACAACCATACATTGAAAAAGCTACTAAAAATGGTGCAACAATTAAGTACATTTTTGAAACACATTTTCATGCTGATTTTGTTTCGGGACATATTGATTTAAGTAAAAAAACAGGTGCACCAATTATTTATGGTCCTACTGCAAGCCCAAGTTTTGAAAGTATAACTGCCTATGATGGTCAATTATTTCCTTTGGGAAATGTTGCTATTAAAGTTATTCATACACCTGGACATACAATGGAAAGTTCTTGTTATTTATTAATTGATGAAACAGGAGAAGAAACTGCTTTATTTTCTGGCGATACATTATTTATTGGTGATGTTGGTAGACCAGATTTAGCACAAAAAGTAATACCTGAATTAACAGAGGAAATTTTAGCAGGATATTTATACGATTCTTTACGAAACAAAATAATGCCATTGGCAAACGATATTATTGTATATCCTGCACATGGTGCTGGTAGTGCTTGTGGTAAAAATATGAGTAAAGAAACTACCGATACTTTAGGTAATCAAAAACGTGTAAACTATGCTTTACAAAAAGATCTGAGTAAAGAAGAATTTACAAAAGAAGTACTTAGAGGATTGGTTGCACCTCCTGCATATTTCCCTTTAAATGTAATGATGAATATTCAAGGATATGATAGTATAGATACCGTTTTACAAAGAGGAAATCAAGCATTAACGCCAACTGAGTTTGAAGTAGCTGCTAACGAAACTAATGCAATTATTTTAGATACAAGAATGCCTGAAGTTTTTGCAAAAGGATTTATTCCAAACTCAATAAACATAGGCATTGATGGAAGTTTTGCTCCTTGGGTTGGAACATTAATTACAGATATTAAACAGCCTATTTTATTAGTTGCCGATAAAGGTAGAGAAGAAGAAATAGTTACAAGATTGGCACGTGTTGGTTACGATTTTTGTATTGGTTTTTTACAAGGTGGTTTTGAAGCTTGGAAGAATGAAGGAAAGGAAATAGATACTATTCAATCAATTAGTGCATCTACTTTATATGATGAAAGTTTAAACGAACAAATATCAATTTTAGATGTTCGTAAAAAAAGTGAATTCGATAGTGAACAAATTATTGGTGCTGAAAATGTACCACTCGATTTTATTAATCAAAATATTGCATCAATAGATAAAAATGAAAAATACTATGTGCATTGTGCTGGTGGTTATAGATCAATGATTTTTATATCAATTTTAAAAGCTCGTGGCTATCATAATTTAATAGATGTAAAGGGTGGTTTTAAAGCAATTAA